>CAYVOE010000370.1:0-5315 GCA_964452795.1 uncultured Nitrospiraceae bacterium | reverse complement strand
CGGTGGCGGTGTTCTGTGCCGTGGCGGGTGTACAGCCTCAGTCCGAGACGGTTTGGCGGCAGGCCGACAAGTACGGCGTGCCGCGCATTGCCTTTATCAACAAGATGGACCGGGTCGGCGCCGATTTCGCCCAGGCCGTGCAGAGCATGCGCGACCGGCTGGGCGCCCAGCCCGTGCCCATTCAGATCCCCGTGGGCCAGGAAGACAACTTCCGCGGCGTCATCGACGTCCTCGGCCGGCGCATGATTTCCTGGGCCGGCGAGGGCAGCAAGACGGAGCAGGTGATTTCCGAGGTTCCGGAAGACTACCGCGAACTCGTCGATGCGGCGTACCACGAGATATTCGAGGCCGCTGCCGAAGTCGACGAGGCCATCATGGAGAAGTACGTCAACGAGGAACCCGCCGACGCGGCCGACCTGAAGGTGGCCCTGCGCAAGGGGACCCTGGCGGGACGGCTCTGCCCCGTGGTGTGCGGAACCGCGCTGCGGAACAAGGGCGTGCAACTGCTGCTCGACGCGGTGATCGATTTCCTGCCGTCGCCCATCGACATCGGCGCCGTCAAGGGCACCGACCCCGCCGACGAGTCGATAGAGCTGCTCCGCGAGCCGTCGGACGACGAGCCCTTCTCGGCCCTGGCGTTCAAGATCCTCACGGATCCCCACGTGGGACGGCTTACGTTTATCCGCGTGTATTCGGGCGTGGTCAAGGCCGGCGACATGGTGCTGAACACCCGCACGGGCCGCAAGGAGCGGCTGGGCCGCCTCCTCCAGATGCACGCCGACGAGCGCATCGACCTGCAGGAGCTGCGGGCGGGCGACATCGGCGCGGTCATCGGCGCCAAGAACACCACCACGGGCGACACCCTGTGCGATCCGAAGGAAGACATCCAGCTCATGCCGGTGACCTTCCCGGAACCGGTGGTGCGCATCGCCATCGAGCCCAAGAGCAAGGCGGACCAGGACAAGCTGGGCGAGGCCCTCGCCAAGCTGACCGAAGAGGATCCGACCTTCAAGGTCAATTACGACGAGGAGACCGCTCAGACGCTTATCGCGGGCATGGGCGAGCTTCATCTGGATATTCTTATCGACCGCATGCAGCGGGAGTTCAACGTTCAGGCCAACGTGGGCAAGCCCCAGGTGGCCTACCGCGAGAGCATCCGCCAGCGGGCCGAGGCCGAAGGCAAGTTCATCCGCCAGAGCGGCGGCCGCGGCCAGTACGGCCACGTGGTGCTGACGGTCGAGCCCGGCGAAGTGGGCTCCGAATACACTTTCGAGAACAAGACCGTGGGCGGCACGGTGCCCAAGGAGTACATCCCGGCCGTGGAGAAGGGCGCGCGCGAGGCCCTCGAGAGCGGCGTGGTGTCGGGTTATCCCACGGTGGACGTGAAGGTCACGCTCCTGGACGGTTCGTTCCACGAGGTGGACTCTTCGGAACTGGCCTTCCACGCGGCGGCTTCGATTGCCGTTCGGACCGCGGTGCCCAAGGCGCGCCCCGTCCTGCTCGAGCCCGTGATGAAGGTCGAGGTGGTCTGCCCCGAGGACTACACCGGCGAGGTCATGAGCGACTTCAGCGGCCGTCGCGGCCGGCTGGAGGGCATGGAGCAGACCGGCAACGCGCGCAAGGTGCGCGCCATTGTGCCCCTGGCCGAGATGTTCGGCTACGCCAACGACATCCGGTCGCGCACCCAGGGCCGCGCGTCTCACAGCATGGAGTTCTCACACTACGAAGAGGTGCCCGCGAACATCGCCAACGAGATCATGGAGCGCACGGGCAGCTCGTATCGTTTCCAGTAGATCAGGCAATGAAGATCGGAAAGCGTATCGTCCAGGCGAAACTGGAAGGAGAGGCGTAGAAATGGCGAAGGCGAAATTTGAGCGGACGAAGCCGCACGTGAACATCGGGACGATCGGCCACGTGGACCACGGCAAGACGACCCTGACGGCGGCGATCACCAAGGTGCTGGCGGAGCAGGGCAAGGCCAAGCTGATGGCCTTCGAGGAGATCGACAAGGCGCCCGAAGAAAAAGAGCGCGGCATCACCATCTCCATTTCCCACGTCGAGTACGAGACCGAACAGCGCCACTACGCCCACGTGGACTGCCCGGGCCACGCCGACTACATCAAGAACATGATCACCGGCGCCGCCCAGATGGACGGGGCCATCCTGGTGGTGGCCGCCGACGACGGCCCCATGGCCCAGACCCGCGAGCACATCCTGCTGGCCCGCCAGGTGAACGTGCCGGCCATCGTGGTCTTCATGAACAAGGTGGACCTGGTGGACGACCCGGAACTGCTGGACCTGGTGGAGCTGGAGCTGCGCGAGCTCTTGTCGAAGTACGAGTTCCCCGGCGACGAGATCCCCATCATCCGGGGCTCGGCGCGCGAAGCCCTCGAAGGGGGCGACGAGGCGCTGGGCAAGCAGGCCGTGCTGAAGCTCATGGAGGCGGTGGACGCCTACATCCCCCAGCCCGAGCGGGCGCTGGACCGGCCCTTCCTGATGCCCATCGAAGACGTGTTCACCATCACGGGGCGCGGCACGGTGGTGACCGGGGCGGTGGCCCAGGGCCGGGTGCACACGGGCGACAAGGTGCAGCTGGTGGGCATCCGGGACGACGTGCGCGACACGGTGGTGACGGGCGTGGAGATGTTCCGCAAGCTGCTCGACGAAGGGCAGGCAGGCGACAACGTGGGCCTTTTGCTGCGCGGGATCGAGCGCAAGGACGTGGAGCGCGGCATGGTGGTGGCGGCCCCGGGCTCGATTACGCCGCACAAGAAGTTCGAGGGCGAGGTGTACGTGCTGACCAAGGAAGAAGGGGGCCGGCACACGCCGTTTTTCAACGGGTACCGTCCCCAGTTCTACTTCCGGACCACGGACGTGACGGGTTCGCTGAAGCTGCCCGACGGGGTGGAGATGGTGATGCCCGGGGACAACATCCGGATCACGGGCGAGCTGATCACCCCCATCGCCATGAACGAGAACCTGCGCTTTGCCATCCGCGAAGGCGGCCGCACCGTCGGCGCCGGCGTGGTCACCAAAATCATCGAGTAACCGGAGAGGTACGATGGCTGAGAGCCATAAAATCCGCATCAAATTGAGGGCATACGACCATCGGCTTCTGGATCAGTCGACCCAGGAGATCGTGGCGGCGGCGCAGCGCACGGGCGCGGCGATCAACGGCCCGATCCCCCTGCCGACCTCGATGTCGAAGTACACGGTGCTTCGTTCGCCCCACATCGACAAGAAGTCGCGCGAGCAGTTCGAGATCCGGACGCACAAGCGCCTGCTCGACATCGTGAATCCGACGGCGCAGACGGTGGACGCTTTGATGAAGCTGGATCTGCCGGCGGGCGTGGACGTCGAGATCAAGCAGTAACGCGCTGCGAAGGGAATGAGAACCATGGTAAGCGGACTGTTGGGAAAAAAGGTGGGCATGACCCGCGTCTTCGCCCCGGACGGGCGCTGGCTGCCCGTGACCGTCCTCGAGGTGGGGCCCTGCACGGTGGTGCAGCGCAAGACCGCCGAGACCGACGGCTACGAGGCCGTTCAGCTCGGGTACGGCGAGAAGCGTGAGAAGCTGTTCACCAAGCCGGAGCTGGGCCATTTCAAGAGCCTGGGCGTGGCGCCGAAGCGGCACCTGCGCGAGTTCCCCGTGGAACCCGGCACGGAATTGAAGCCGGGCGACGAGGTTCGGGCCGACATCTTCAAGCCCGGAGACCACGTCGACGTGGCGGGCGTCAGCAAGGGCAAGGGGTACCAGGGCGTGCAGAAGCGTCACGGCTTCGGCGGCGGCCCCAACACCCACGGCTCCATGTCGCACCGCCGGCCCGGGTCCATCGGTCAGAGCTCGGACCCCGCCAAGGTGTTCAAGGGCATGAAGATGGCCGGCCGGATGGGCAACGAGCGCGTCACCGTTCAGAACCTCGAGGTGGTGAACGTGGACCCCGAGAAGAATCTGGTTCTGGTGCGGGGGGCGGTGCCGGGTGCCCGGGGCGGCTTGATCGAGCTCAAGAAGAGCGTGAAAGGGTAGCACCAATGGCGTCGGCGAAACTATTCAACTTGCAGGGCGACGAAGTCGGCACGGTGGAACTGAACGACGCCGTGTTCGACACGACGACGTCGGAGCAACTGGTTCACGAGGTGGTGGTGGCCCTTCAGGCCAACCAGCGCCAGGGCACCCATAAGACCAAGAACCGCGCCGAGGTGCGGGGGGGCGGGCGCAAGCCGTACCGCCAGAAGGGCACGGGCAACGCCCGCCACGGCAGCACCCGGGAACCCCAGATGCGCGGGGGCGGCACCGTCTTCGGCCCGCAGCCGCGCAGCTACCGCAAGAACGTGAGCATCGCCGCGCGGCGCAAGGCGCTGGCCGCGGCCCTCAGCGACCGGGTGCGCAAGAGCGCCCTGTGCGTGCTCGAGTCGGCGGACCTCGAAGCGCCCCGGACCAAGCCGTTCGTGGCCATGCTGGGCAAGATGCTGCCCGACGGCAGCCGCGGACGCACCCTGTTCGTCACGGGCGACGTCAACAAGAATTTCATCCTGTCGTCGCGCAACGTGCCGAAGGTGTCGGTGCGGACGGCGGCGGACCTCAACGCGCTCGACGTGGTCGGCGCGGCCCGGATCGTCCTGGTGAAGGACGCGGTGGGCAAGCTCGAGGAGCGGTTGTCATGATCAGCAACCCGTATTACATCGTCAAGGCTCCCATCCTTACGGAAGAGTCGACGATCCAGACCCAGACCCGGAACCAGTACGCCTTCCGGGTCGACCCCGACGCCAACAAGAGCCAGATCCGGGACGCCATCGAGAAGATGTTCCCGGGCGTCAAGGTGGTGCGGGTCAATACCCTCAATTACGAGGGCAAAATGAAGCGCGTCGGACGCTATCGGGGCCGCCGTCCGAACTGGAAAAAGGCCTACGTGACGCTGCGCCCGGGCGACACGATCGATCTGCTTTAAGGAAGGGAGCCTGGACCCATGCCGATACGGAAGCTTAAGCCGGTCACGCCCGCTTCGCGGTTTCAGAGCGTTTCCGACTTCAAAGAAATAACGACGGACAAGCCCCACAAGGCGCTGCTCCGTTCCAAGATCAGCAAGGCGGGCCGGAACAACCACGGCCGCATCACCATGCGGCGGCGGGGCGGCGGCCACAAGCAGCGCTACCGCCAGATCGATTTCCGCCGCGACAAGATCGGCGTGCCGGGCAAGGTGGCCACCATCGAGTACGATCCGAACCGGTCGGCCCGCATCGCCCTGCTCCACTACGTGGACGGCGAGAAGCGTTACGTGGTGGCGCCCAGCGGCCTCCAGGTCGGCATGACCATC
>CAYVOE010000369.1:0-5345 GCA_964452795.1 uncultured Nitrospiraceae bacterium | reverse complement strand
CGTCGCCCACGGCGGACCGGCCATCAGCGAGGGCAACTGCCACTGGTTCTACGCGGGCCTGTCCGACGGCAACTACGCCACCATCCTGCCCTTCGGCCGCGGCCACGCCACTCCGCCCCTGGTCGATTTCGACCTGCTCAAGATGCACACCAAGATGACCGACCTCGGCATGGGATCGCCTTACTGCTTCTACGGTCCCGAGGGCGAGTGGAGGACCGGCGCCCCGCGGACCAGCGAGAGCTTCGACCGTTTTCACGTGTCGACCATCGCATACGGGCACATCGGCTACCTGGCCGAGCCGTGGGGCTTCGACGGCACCCTGAAGTCGTACTACCTGCTCCAGGCCCTCCAGCAGCGCTACGCCATGGTCCCGGTCCGGTCCATCCGGTACTTCGACGGCGCCCGCCTCCTCGACACGTCCGCGGCCATCGTGTCCGACTCCTACCTCCGGGGACAGATCCGCACCGAGTACGAGAACGGCCTCACCACCTGGTGCAACCTCAGCTTCACCGACGACTGGACCGTCGAGGTGGACGGCCAGACCTACCTGCTGCCGCCGGCGTCGTTCGTCGCCTTCCGGCCCGGCGACATACGGGCCTACTCGGCCGTCGTGGACGGCATTCGCCACGAATTGGTGGAATGCCGCGACTACCTCTACCTCGATTCGCGCGACCAGGAAGTCTCGACTTCGGTGGTGTCGGCCCGCGGGACGGTGGCAGTCAAGCCGGATGGCGAAGGCCGGTGGTGGCTCATCCCCGCCACGGAATCCGGGGAGGTTACCCTGAGCTACGGTTGGCTGGGCGCCGGGCCCGAAACCACGTTCCGGGCCTTCGCGTGCGACGAGGCCGGGGCGGTGCAGGGCCCTGCACGGGTCACGCAAGGCGCGGAGGGCGTTACGCTCTACATCGATCCGGAAGCGAAGGCCGTCAAGTATCGGCTCGAGATTTGACCCGGGGCGCGGGGGCGGCAATACTGGAGGCCCGGCGCATCCGGCGCCGGTTTCCGCTACGAGCGCCCGCGTCCCGCCGGCGCAGCCAGGAGTTCACGCCATGTCGCCCATCACCTGGAAACGGATTCTTCGGAGAGCCCGCTGGGCTCTGGTCATAGTCGCCTGCGGGCCCGCCTTCGTCGGGTGCCCGGGGGGCAACAGCAACCTGTACACGATCGAGGTCGACCAGGACGTGGTGTACGCCCACGGCTACGTTTCGACCGGCGTCCTCGACGACAACTGGGTGGAGAAGGAGCTGCTTCTCGACGCCTACCTGCCGCAAGGCGGCGGCGATGCCCGGCCCGCCCTCATCCTCGTCCACGGAGGGAGCTTCATCGAGGGGTCCAAGGAGAAGGACCAGATCGTCGAATACGCCCGGTTCTTCGCCCGGCGCGGCATCGTGTCCTTCGCCATCAACTACCGCAAGCGCGACGACTTCCCGCCCGCGTCGGGCACCTGGGCCGCCACGCCCATCACGGCCGCCGCCCACGCCGCCATGGTCGACGTGAAGGCCGCCGTCCGCTTCGTCCGGGCCAACGCCGAATTCTACGGCGTCGATCCCGAGCGCATCGGACTCCTGGGAGAATCCTCCGGAGCCATCGCCGGCGTCACCACGGCCGTCACCGATTCGGAGGAATTCTCGCAGGACCGCTCCGATCTGCCCATCCCCGAGGTCAACTACCCCGACGTCTCGGCGAGGATCCGGGCCTATGTCCATTTCTGGGGCAACGCAGACCATGTCCTCATCGAGGTCGATCGCAACGACCCGCCGGTGATGATCGTCCACGGAACGGACGACAACGAGCTGGCCGCGGCCTTCGGCTCCTCGCAACGGTTCGCCGGCGTCCTGCGCCTGTGGGGCGTGCCGTATATCTTCTACGAGGCCGAGGGCTTCGGACACGGCGCCTGGGAATACCGTGAGGGGTTGCGCAACCTCAAGCTCCTGACCCTCGACTTTCTCACCCAGTACCTCGTCAATCCCGACACCGCATAACATCCCCTTCCCCCGGGGGCGAAGGGAAAAGGAAAACACCGCCGACGGAGGCGTCGCACGGCCGAACCGGTCCGCGTCGCCTCCGTCTGTTTTTTCCGCTTCGTCCAGAGAACACCTGCCCGAATCGGCGCCCAACCGCCCCACCTGATTTCCCCCTCCAGTTTGCCGGCGTTGCTGTCCTGCGGGTCATCCTTCGTTCGTCGTAGAGTGAGGCCACTCTCCGCGCGCCTCGACGGGGAAAAAGACGGCTTCTCGACCCTTTGAACGCCGGCAAATAATACGACAACTACCGCAATTTCCGCCTCTGTAACGAAACTAGAAAATCCAATAGTACCGGAATATCTTTTCAGGTACCCCGTGTTCAATATATTGAAGTTTAAGGTGTTATGACTTGACACGATCCGGGATGGGTTCCGCCGAGGCGGTCAGTAAATTATTGACACCTTGCCGAGGCGGCCGAGCCCTCGGCCCGCCCCTTCCGACCCGTTCCTTCCCCGGTGTCTTCCTCGTCGTTTACGGCCTATCGCGGAGCGAGGTCGTCGTGTCTGGAAGGCTCCGTCGCCGTGCAGGAGATGGCCGCGATGATCGCAGAGTGCTACTTGCTCGATGAGCCTGAATACCGCGAGGGGTTCGTCCACCGGGTGCTTCGCTGCACCCCCGATTGGGTGGAGCGCCTCGAGCGGGATGGCTGGACCGATTGGGGCGCGGGCAGCCGGATCGGCTACCGCGTGATCCGCAGCGGCGGCTGCCTCTACGAGGCCCGCCTGGTGAACCGGGAAGCCGGCGTGATGGAAAGGATCCGATGAACCAGAAAGATTTGAAGGCCCTTTCGGCCCTGGTGGACCGCCGCCGGACGATCATGGCCCTTTTGGAAGAAGAAGCGGCGGGCGACGGCGCCGGGCTGACGCCCGAGCAGCGTCGCGCCCTTCGACAATTGATTGAAGAGAAGTCGGAAGAGTTCTTCCGGCTGGAAGAGGCGGTACGGCGTCTCGAGGACCGTCTGGACCGCATCGAGTCGAGCCTGGGCCCCTGTGAACCGGGTACGGCGGAACGGGTGCGGCGTCTCCAGAGCGAAATGCGGGAGGTGGGAGAGACGGTGCGCCGGTTGCGCGCGCGCTTCCATCCCCTGACCCTGGGCGAGGCCCATGCCGCCGCCCTCGTGGACCCCTATACCGACGATTCGGCCCCGATGGCGCACCGCGTGGGCGTGCCGGAGGGCGATCTATGACGCAACGAAGCGACATAAGGAAACCCGCCATGGCATTTCAGAAAGCCACCAAGAAGAAGATGAAACTGCGCTGCGCCCTCGAAGGGCCTCCCGGCAGCGGCAAGACCTATTCGGCCCTGGCCATCGGCCGGGCGCTGGTGGGCGAGTCGGGCCGAATCGCCGTCATCGACACGGAGCGCGGTTCGGCTTCGAAATACTCCGACGAGTTTGATTTCGATGTGGTCGAATTGGACACCTTCGCCCCGGCCACCTTTGTAGACCTGATCCGGCTGGCGGAGGCGGAGGGTTACGACCTGCTGATCATCGACAGCCTGTCTCATGCCTGGATGGGCACCGACGGCATGCTCGAACAGGTCGACAAGATCGCCAAGCGCAAGCAGTACGGCTCGAGCTTCGCCGCCTGGAAGGATGCCAATCCCCAGGAACGGGCGCTGTGGGACACCATGCTCGGGTGCAACATGCACGTCATCGCCACCCTGCGCACCAAAACCGAGTACGTTATCGACGAGGTGGTGGGGCGCGACGGAAAACGGCGGACCGTGCCGCGCAAGGTGGGCCTGGCGCCGATCCAGCGCGAGGGCCTCGAGTACGAGTTCGACGTGGTCGCCGATCTCGACATGGACCACAACATGTCCATCACCAAGACCCGCTGCCGCGCCCTGACCGACAAGGTCTTCCCCCGGCCGGGCCGCGAGGTGGCGGAGATCCTCCACGAATGGCTGAGCGACGACGGTGACGAGGCGTCGGCGGCTCCGGCCGCTGCGCCGGCCCGGAGCGCGAGGAGCAAGGGCCCGGCCGAGCCCGTCCAGGAAGAGCTGGGCACGGAGGAGTTTGACGACGGGCCGCGAAACGGCGACCGCGTCAAGTTCCGCAACGAACTGCTCGGCGCCATGAAGGAGCATATCAAGGCGCTCCGGCTTCCCACGGCCGTGGGCACCCACATCATCAACATCCGCGGGTATCGAAAGAGCACCGACATGCCCGACGACGAGCTCGCCCGCTTCGTGGACGAGCTGGGCCAGCTCCTGGCCTACCGCGAGCAGGACGTGATCGCCCGGGAAGAGATGATGGACCGACTCCAGCAGACGCCCGAGGACGGCAGCGACGTCCTTGAGAACCTCCTGAGCGCCTGTGCGGAGGTCGCCAACAGCGGACTCGCGCTGGAAGACGGCGCGAAGGACGAGGAAGAGCAGGAATCGCTGGTGTAATCCGGGATTCGGGGACGGAATGACGTCCCCGCATGAATTCGAGCGCCCGAGTCCGGGCGCAATGGAAGGACAACGGAAATGTCGGAACTTCGCATGCCGGACCACCGGCTGGTACTGCTGGCCGGACGGATGGGCAACGATCCCGAACTGCGCTACAGCGGCAACGACACCCCCATGTGCAGTCTGCGCCTCGCCGTCGACTGCTACCGGGGCAAGGACAAGGAAAAGGACACGCTCTGGCTCGACGTGGACTGCTTCGGCCGGACGGCGGAACTCGTCTCGGAGTTTCCCAAAGGCACGCCCGTGACCGTCGAGGGCAACCTCGACGTGGCGCGCTGGAAGGACAAGCAGGGCGAGGAGCGCAGCAAGGTCGTGGTGAAAGCCAACCGCGTGCAGCGGCTCGACTGGCCGGAACGGGACTACGTCGGCGCCGCCGCGGCGAGGAAGGATCACGGCGAGCCCGAGGTCACGGGAGACGAGCTTCCTTTCTAGTCAGCAGGGGCGTGAAACGCATAGGATGGGGCAGGACAAGGCCGCGGAGGACATCGATTCCTCCGCGGCTTTTTTGTTTTATGGGCAGCTTCCGACGGGGTTTCGGCGGGGCGGAGACAGGGCCGCAAGGGGCGTCCGGAAACTTTTCGCGGGGCTTTGGAATAAACGGGTTCGACCCGACGTTTCCCGCGGCAATAGCAGCCGTGCGGTTCGGGTCAACGAACCTCACCGGTTTCTCACAAGGTTCTTGTAACGAGCTGACAATTGAGCGGTAGCATGTGTCTCACGGTGCGCATGGCATCGGGTGACAGTACACAGGCTATCCGGTCCGGCCGCAAGGCCACAACGCGAATCGAGGGCAGAGCAGACCGTGCCGATCATGTGCAAGGTCGTTCCGGGGCACGTTTAGAAAGCGCGACGCGCCGCCGGGACGCC
>CAYVOE010000368.1:0-5372 GCA_964452795.1 uncultured Nitrospiraceae bacterium | reverse complement strand
GGCAATCTTTACCTATGGGATGGCTGGGACTTCGCGCACATGGATCACCGGCTCATGAGAGATTGCCGCGTCGCTCTACCTGGGTACACATCGAAGGCATGGGCCCAACCATAGGTTGTTCCTCCGCACTCCTGTAACCCTACAGGATCCCGCTCCTCGCAATGACGGGTAGGGGTAGGACTTATGGGAGCATCGAGCGCAGTCCTCGTCTTCCTACGACGGGCGAGGCCGATGTCGGTGGCGGAACAGACCGGGCCAATGGCTGACCTGTATCCCTACGTATAGATCCCCTTCGGGGAATTCTCCCAGGTCGACGGCATTGGCGGCCCGGTCGGATCGTCGGTCGGCGAGTCGGCGCGGTGCGTGTGCGCTTCCTTCGCGGAACGCCCACGCGCCGGACCTCCTCCCCTCAGGGTGAAGCGCGGGTCCTCGTGGAATTCGGGGAATCGATCCGGTCATCTTGCATTCTTGCGGATAAATGCATTAGGTTGATATGGGACAAAAGGGCAGGACCGTTACCCGGGCGTCGGGCCTGGCTCGATACCGTGCGGGCGTGCGCTCGGGGCGGCAAACGGGATGGCGGAGGGCCAATTCCGTGCAGGGGATGTTGCGATGACGGGCGAAGCCGATTGTGCCACACTCGATCCGAAGGCGGCGGGCGCGTGTGAGACCTATCGCGTCCTCCTTCAGACCGCGCTGGGCGCCGAAGATCCTTCCGGGCTCTTCGGGCGCCTTCGACCGCACTTCCAGCAATGCCGCGCCTGTGCGGACTATCTCGAAGACCGGATCCAATCTCGTCGGCTGCTCAGCGACATCGCCGGCGAACCGGGGCCCGAGGCCGACGACGCCTGCCGCACCCTCCTCGACCTCCGAAAGCGCCCCGCGGCCGTTCCGTCTCGCATCGTCTGCGACGACCGGGGCTCCGTCGTGGTCCTGCGCATATCGGGCGACCTGGACGAGGACATCCTCCACGAGTTTCGCCGGGTTCTGGTCCGGTGCCTTGCCCGGAGGCGCCGCCGGATTATCATGGACTTCCGCGACGCCCGCTACATGTCGTACATGGCCCTTGGCGTCCTGATCGAGCGGCTGCGCTATACCCGCTCCCTCGGCGGCGACATCGTCCTCGCGGGCATCAATCTCTACGTCGAACGCCTCCTCCGCATGACCGGCGTGTCCTCGCTGATCACGGTCTACGCATCCGAAGCCGAGGCGCGAAGCCACTGGGATCCTCCCGCCGCCGCTCCCGCGTCCTGAAGAGCAAGTCCTCCGGGGCCGTTCCTCACTTTCCGAGGCGGCTGAGCACGGTCTGCTGGTAGCGTTCCTGGTTGAGGGCGAGGCTCATGCGCTGTTGCTGCGGGAATCGGTTGAGGAGGCTCTGGAGACGGGCCATGCGCTCCTGGGTGGGCGGGTGCGTGGCGAAGATGGCCATGAGCCGTCCGCCCCGGCCTACGCCCTCCTGCGCATCGATCTGGATCATCTTCTGCATGAACGTCAGCGCCGCATCGGGCCGATACCCCGCGTTCCACATGATCGTCAGGCCCATCTCATCGGCTTCGGCCTCGGCGGCGCGGCTGTAGGTGGCCTGATAGGCCTGTCCGCCCACCTGGCCGGCCACCTGGGCCACCCACTGGGCGAGGGCGCCGGGATTTTCTCCCAGAATGGCGCCGGCCACGAGATTGGCGAAGCGTTCGTAACCGATCTGGCGCGACAGCATCTCTCCGTGGTGCTCTCCGGCCACGTGGGCGATCTCGTGGGCCATCACCGACGCCAGCTCCGCCTCGTTGTCCACCGCCTTCATCAGGCCCGTGAACACGTACATGTGGCCGCCGGGCAGGGCGAAGGCGTTCACCACGTCCGGCTCGTCGATGACCGTGAACCGGTAGGTGATCTCCTTGCGCGGCGAGAACTGGGCGAGGTGCGCGCCGATGTCGCGAACGTAGGCCTGAATGACCGCGTCGTCGAGCACCGTCATCTGGCTCTCGACCTGTTCGGCCATCTCCTGGCCGAGCTTGACCTCCTGGTCGAGAGGCAGACTGCTCGGCACCGAATAGGTGCCGCCGCCCGCCACGGGGGCGGTGTCGAGGGTCTCGCAGCCGCCCGCCGCCAACACCGCCAGGGAAAGGATTATGCAAGCGTATCGAGGCATGAACGTTCTCCGCGAAGCTGGATGTATCTCCTGAAACGGCGGACGGCGGGTTCGCGGCCGTCCGACCGCATTTCGAGGCGGGCGACGCCGGGGCCGCCCGGAAGAAGCCCGTTCAGGATACTATTTCGCCCAGGGCGGATAAAAGCGCGTCGATCTCGGCATCCGTGCCCACGGTGATGCGCAGGGCGTTGTCGAGCCGGCGCGCGCTGAAATACCGCACGAAGATCCGCCTTTCCTTCAACGTCTCGTATATCTCGCGGGCGGTCGGCTCCCCGGCCCATTGGGCCAGGACGAAGTTCGCCTGCGACGGCGCCACGCGAAATCCCATCGCCTTCAGCGCCTCGGTCAGGCGCACCCGGGTGGCCCGCACGCGGTCGGCGTTGGCCCGCATGGCGTCGTAGTCCGACAGCGCCGCACGCGCGGCCGCCTGGCTGCAGGCGTTGAGGTTGTACGAGTCCTTGGTCTTGAGGAATTCCGCGATGATCTCGGGTCGGGCCACGGCCATGCCGATGCGCAGCCCCGCCAGACTGAACGACTTCGAAAAGGTCCGCATCACGACGGCGTTCTCGAAGCGCTTGGGAAAGTCCATGCAATCGTCGTCGGCGAAGTCCGCGTAGGCCTCGTCGATCACCACGATCCCGTCGAACTCCCGGCACAGGCGCTCGACGACCTCCCGCGGCGCGCAGACCCCGCTGGGCGAATTCGGCCGAGGCAGGAAACACAGCCGCGCCGGCGTGCGGAAAAACTCCTCCGTGAGCTGGAAGTCGTCGTCGAGGTCCACCAGCCGGATGGGCGACCCGTGGAGCCGGGCCAGCGTCTCGTACAGGATATACGTCGGGTAGGGGGAGAGGACGGCGTCTTCCGGATCCGCGAAGGTCCGCACCGCCAGGGCGAGGAGCTCGTCCATGCCGTTTCCGGCCAGCACCCACTCGGGACCGGGATATCCGTAGCGCTCCGCCCAGGCGCTGCGCAGGGCCACGCTGACCGGATCGGGGTATTTGCGCAGCGCCGCGTCGTCGAGACTCCGCAGGGCCTCGAGCACCCGCGGCGACGGCGGATAGGGGTTTTCGTTGGTGTTCAGCTTGATGACGTCGGCCGTGCGCGGCTGCTCGCCGGGCACGTACCCCTCGACGTCCTTGAGAATCGCCCGTCCGTACTTCATCGGCGCAACTCCACGGCCCTGGCGTGGGCCGTCAACATCTCCGCCTCCGCCAGCCGCACGATGTCCGGGGCGTCCTTGCGAATGCGTTCCTTCGTATAGGCGATGTAGTTCGTGACCTTGCGGAAGTCTTCCGCGGTCAGGGCCGAGGCAAACCGGGCGCGCCGGTCCGTGGGCAGGATGTGGTTGGGCCCCGCGTAATAATCGCCCACCGCCACGGGCGTGATGCCGCCCAGCATCACGGCGCCGGCGTTCCGGATCCGGTCGAACAGGGCCCGCGGATCGGCCACGTGGAGGGCGAGGTGTTCCGGCGCCGCCGTGTTCACCAGTTCGACCGCCTGGTCCAGGTCCTGAACCACGTAGACGGTCCCGTGGGCGTCCAGGGCGCGGCGAATGATGTCGGCCCGCGACAGGTCCGCCGACAGGGCGGCGATCTCCGTTCGGACGGCGTCGGCCAGGGCCTTCGAGGTCGTAATCAGCGTCGCCGACGCGTCCTCGTCGTGCTCGGCCTGGGCCAGCAGCTCGATGGCCGCCCACTTCGGATCGGCCGAGTCGTCGGCCACCACGATGACCTCCGACGGGCCCGCTTCCTTGTCGATGTCGCAGATCGTCGACACGAGCCGCTTGGCGAGGGTGACGTAGATGTTGCCCGGGCCCGTGATCTTCAAGACCGAGGGGAACCGTTCGGTGCCGTAGGCCAGGGCCGCCACGGCCTGGGCGCCGCCGACCCGGAAGATGCGCGTGGCCCCGGCGATCTTGGCCGCCGCCACCACGAGGGGGTGTATGGTGCCCTCGTAGGACGGCGGAGATACCATGACGATCTCCGAGACCCCCGCCACCCGGGCCGGGACGATGTTCATCAGCACGGAGGACGGATAGAAAGCCGTGCCGCCCGGCACGTACACGCCCGCGCTGTCGATGGGCGTCGCCCGCTGGCCCAGCACGGAGCCGTCCTCAAACGTCTCCTCCCACGAAGTCCGCAGGTTCTTCTCGTGGAACCAGCGGATGTTCGCGTGGGCCCGTTCCAGAGCGCCGATCAGTTCCGGGTCCACGCTCGCGAAGGCCCGGTCCACTTCCTCTTCGTTCAGCTCGAACCGTTCGGGCGCCAGCTCCACCCGGTCGAATTTCGCGGTCAATTCGGCGACCGCCCCGTCGCCCCGGTCGCGGACCGCGTCGACGATGGCCCGCACCTGGGCCAGCCGTTCCGCGTCGCGCTGTTCCGCCGCCGGGTCCGAAGCCGGCCGCGCCAGACCGTCGAGGGCGCCCCGCAGGTCGGCCTCGTTCCGGATCTCAATCGTCTTCATCGAATCGTCGTTTCCTCGTTCGGGACCCCCGCTCGCGCGCACCCATGCCTCGTGCCCGGGCCCGTTCCCATAGAACCGTCTATCCTACTCGGAACGGGCCGCCAGATCGAGCTTTCCGCCCGCCCCGTGCAGACACGCGCGGCCCCGCGAGCCCCCGTCCCGCGGCACAGCACCTCGGCCCGTTCGACGAATGGTCCATCCCGGGTCCACCCTCCGCTGGGGAAAATTCCCCGAAGGGGATACATACATACACATTCAGGTCAACCATTGGAAGAGACCGTCCGGAACGGACATCCCCTCTACGCGCCGTAGGGCTACGAGGACTGCGCATGGCGAGGTCCTCGCGATGACCCCACCCGTCATTGCGAGGAGCGGCCCTCTGTACAGATGCTTACGGGAGAAGGCTTTGCGTTGGGTCTTCCCATGCCGTCTGTGGGCGCCTATACAGAGCGACGCGGCAATCTCCCCCGTGGTAGGACTTCGCAGGCAGAGGTGGCTGGCTCATGTGAGATTGCCGCGTCGCTTATGTGTGGGTACATATCGAAGGCATGGGTACAACCGAAGGCTGTCGCTCCGCTCGACTTTACTCCAACAGGAGCCCGCTCCTCGCAATGACGGGTAGAGGCAACCTCACGACCCCGTTGCGCGCAGTCCTCGTAGCGCTACGGCCGGTAGAGCGGAAGTCGGTGGCGGGGCGGTCTCGTCCAATGGTTGGCCTGTATCGCTGCGTATGTATCCCCTTCGGGGAAAAGAACGGGGGTGG
>CAYVOE010000367.1:0-5378 GCA_964452795.1 uncultured Nitrospiraceae bacterium | reverse complement strand
GCAGACGCTTACTACCCCGGTTGGCGCGCCCGGATCGACGATGGGGCCGCCGAGGTCTTTCCCGTCTACACCATCTGGCGCGGCGTGGTGTTGCCGGAAGGAAGGCACACGGTGGTGTTCGAGTTCCGCCCGCTCAGCGTGCGCGTTGGCCTGGCCCTCTCCGTGGCGGCCTGCCTGGGGACCCTTGTCTACGCCGTCGGGCTATGGCGGCGCCGGCCGCGGCTCAGCGGCGGCGGGTCTGGCTGAGGAGCCAGCGGATGGATTCGGGATCGGAGTAGGCCGGGTCCCACGAGTTGTGGTCGGCGTCGGGGTACTCGGTGAACCGGACGTCGCCGCCGGCGGCGCGCAGGGCTTCGACCATCTTGCGCGATTCCTCGATGGGAACCACCGTGTCCTGGGCGCCGTGGAAGGCCCAGACGGGGATGCCGGCCAGCGCCGGCGCGTCGTCGCCGTCGCCGCCGCCGCCGATGGGCCTGAGGGCCGCGAACCGGTCGCGATGGAGGGCGCCGTAGATCCAGGTGCCGAACCCGCCCATGGACAGGCCCGTGAGATAAACCCGATCCTCGTCGATGTTGTACTCGCGGCAGGTCTGGTCGAGGGAGACGTCGATGTCGTCCTCGGCGCCGTCCCACCAGACCCCCGTCGGGCACTGCGGCATCACCACGAGGCAGGGGAAACGATCCGGCCAGCGCCGGATGGCGCGTCCGATGCCCACTTCGGTCTGCAGCAGGCCGTCGTCGCCGCGCTCTCCCGCGCCGTGGAGGAACACGACGAGGGGCCACTTCCGCGCGGGATCGTACCCGCGGGGCACATACACCACATAGCGGCGCTCGTGGCCGTCAACCTTCATGGACTTGTCGATAAACCCCGTGGCGATGGACATGGTCTCCGTTCCCGGGGAAGCCGAGCGCGTGGCGGACGCAGCCGCGTTCTCACCGTACACGGCCTCAACTGTACAGCAACCGGCCGCTGCCGCTACCAGACCCATGCACGACCATACCGCCCAGCGCATCGCGTATCCCCCTTTGGTTGTAGTCGAGGCCGCTACATTAGCGCCTAAATCGTAGCGAGTTCAAGAGGGAACGAAGCGCGGGAGGGCCCTCCGGCGAGGACCCTCCCGGCACGCAGCGCAGGATGACGCTCCCGACCTCCCTCCCCCGCTTCGACCCTATCCGCCTGGATCGGTCGAGCGGGGCATTTCCGAGGGAGAATCGACGGAGACCTTCGGCGCGTCAATCGCATCCCGTGGCACGGAAAACTCAGGGCAGCCAGACGCGGTTGTCCTTGGTGGCGGCGTCGGAGATCATGTAGAACTTGCTGCCGTCGGGCTGGGGATAGCGGCCGAATTCGACGTGACCGTCCATGAACAGCACGTTCGAGCCGCCCGGCACGTGGTTGTAGGCCAGCACGTCGATGCGGCCGTTGTCCGTATGGGCCGTGTCCCACATCACCGCGATGGAGGATTGGGCCTTGGCGGCGGCGGCGGGGTTGTTGATGTCGGTGATGAAAAACCGCTCGATCCCTTCCTTGAGGGGCTGAAGCGTGACGCTGACGCCCGTGTCGGCGAACCGGACCGTCGACGAGGCGTGGCGGTTGACCCAGCGCCGCAGGGGAACGCTGACGGTGCCGAGGGGGCCGTTGTAGACGTTGGTGTCGTCCATGCCGTACCGGAACACCAGCTCCATGTGGGGACCCGTGTCGACCCAACTGCCGTCTACCGCGGTGCCCCAGTAGTTATAGGACCAGTACCCGGGATGGTAGTAGCAGTGCACGTTGGGGTCGACGCCGGGGATGAGCTCGCACTTGCGCGGATCGCCGTTGCCGGTGTAGCCGGGATAGGCGATCTTGTTCCGCGCCGTGTTGTCGGGATCGGCGATCTGGTCCCAGCCCGGGCCGACCGGACGCAGCAATTCGGCCTCGACCAGCGATTCGATGTTGTCGGCGGCCTGGCCGGTGGCATAGGGGTTCTCGGAGTCGGACGGACAGAACTGGATCTTGAGGTCGGTGAGATACTCGGGGTAGAGGAGCGACGTGTCGTACATGCGCTCCAGATCCTTCACGCCCTGGGAGTCGTCCGCGGCGCGCCAGTACCGGTTGCCGCGGGTCACCCACCGGCCCTTGTTCTCGCCGGCGAACATCTTGAAGATGATGGAGTGCTGCTTGAGGTTGTTCTGGCAGGAGGCCCGGTTGGCCGCTTCTCGGGCCCGAGCCAGGGCGGGAAGGAGTATGGCCGCAAGAATGCCGATGATGGCGATGACGACCAGCAATTCGATGAGGGTGAAACCGCATTGAGTCCGCTTCATAGCACAACCGCTCCACATGTTAGGGCTTGGCCATTACAGAGTCGACGGTCATCTGATGCGGGAACGGGCGAGCAGGGAAGTACGGCGCGGAACGTGCCGGCGTGGGCGCGGCCGTCCGGCCTCGCTTTCACCTCCTTTCGACGGGCGCCGAACCATGAGGGGCGCCCGCGGCCGTTCCGTGCCGGGCGAGGCGGGGAACCGGGGACCGGAGTCTGTAACCGGTTCCAACCGGAAATGCCGGCCCGGCACGACCGAAACGGCGGATATCCGCCGCTTACCTGCTGTGGAAACGTTGGGCGAGAGAAAACCCGCCCCAAAACCGGAACACCCTAGGAAGCGATTGCAACGTAACACACCCCGCCCGTTCTGTCAAGGTCCCGAAGCGGCGCGTGCGGAGCGATCAGGACCCGGACGAATACAGATCCACGACCTCCTCGTGTCCGGCCTCCTGCGCCAGTTGAAGCGGCGTCTTGCCTTCCGCGTTCGGCGCCTGGGCGTTCGCCCCCTCCTGCACCAGGAGCCGAAGCACGTCGGCGTGGCCGTTCCGGGCGGCGTAATGGGCGGCGGTCATGCCGGAGGCATCGGGCTGGTTGAGGTTGTACCCTTCGCTGACGAAGGTGATGACGCCGTCCATGTCCCCCGCTTGCGCGGCTTCGTACAGGGTGGCGTAGGGCTGGGCGCGGGGGTCGCGTTTCTCCCTCCCGCAGGCGACGCCGACGACGAGCAACACCGTCAACGCCAGAACGACCGCTGTCTTGTTCATGTCGATGTACTCCGTGCCATGCCGTTGTGTTCCGGATAGGGAGGAGCATCGGCGCGCCGGGTTGCGTGCAATCCGGCGGCGCCTCACCGGGTGCGGTGCCTGGCGGGAAACGATACCGGCCGGCGGCGCGGCGCGTCAAGCCGGCGGATGCCCCATTAACGCGGCGCCCCGCCTCCCGGAGAAGGAGGCGGGGGCCGGCTCCGGTCATCGACCGGCGGAATTCTTGTCTTAGCCGCGTCAGGCGGAGGTCTGCGCGGGCAGCCACGACGGGGCGGAGGCGCTCTCGTGGCAGGTGGCGTCGAGGACGCGGTTGATCGCGGCGGCGAGCGCGTCCACCTCCTCCTCCGTGTACCACTGGTTCAGCGTGAGGGTGATGGCCCGCTCGAAGAGGTCGTCGGCCACGGGACAAGTTCCCCTGGCGTATTCGACGTGTCCGCCCCGCTCGCGGTACCGCGGGCAATGCCACGAGCAACCCTCGGCGCCGGACTGAGCCTTGAGCGTCACCGGGTACATGTCGTGGTAGATGTGCCAGTCGGGCGGCGCGTTGCGTCCGCGGAAGGCGCACGAGACGCCTTCGGCCACAAGCCGGTCGGCGATGCGCCGGCCCAGTTCCACCGATTCGGGGAAGAACCGCAGCGTGTATCCGATGTCGCCGTCGATGTCGTTCGACTTCTGGGGCGTGATTTCGTCGTAGGTCTTGAGCTGCTCGACGAGGCGCCGCCTTACCGTGCGGAACCGATTGACGACGGCCTCGAGCTTGGCCAGTTGCACCACGTCCACGGCCGCCTCGAGCTCCGACATGCGGTAGTTGGCGCCGCAGAACAGTTCGCCGTCGTAGCGGGGCGGGGCGAAGCGGTCCGGCCGCCAGAGTCCGCCCGCTTCCGCGACCTGGCTGGCGCGGTTGTAGAGCAATTCGCCGTCGGTGAGGATGAGTCCCCCCTCTCCCCCGCCCGCGATCTTGTAGCACGAGATGCTGAAGCAGCCGACATCGCCGAGAGTACCCACGTAACGGCCCCGGTAACGTCCGCCGGCAGCCTGGGCGCAGTCTTCGACGACCGCCAGTCCCTTCTCGGCGGCGATGGCGAGGATGGGCTCCATGTCGCAGATGCCGCCCGCCACGTGGGTGGGCGCGATGGCCACGGTGCGGCCGTTGATGAGAGACGACAGCTTCGCCGGATCCATCTGGAACGATTCGTCGACGTCGCAGAACACGGGCACGCCCCCCGCCAGCACCACCGCCGAAGCCGTGGCGAAGAACCCGATGGCCGGGCAGATCACCTCGGTGCCGGGGCACACGCCCACGGCGACAAAGGCGCTGTGCAGGGCGGCCGTGCCCGAGCTCACGCCCCGCGCGTAGCGGGTGCCGAAGATCTCGCGGGCCGTCCGCTCGAAGGCCTCGACCTTGGTCTCGGGGAGGCCCGAGTAGTAGTTCCCCAGGAAGGGCCCCTCGCCCCAGTCTTCCGCCTCCACGATGGCGCGCACCTTCTCGAGGGCCCCTTGCGACAAACCGAACCGCTCCGCCACCGACATGAACTCGTCGATGCCGATTTTGGGTTCGCCCCGCCGCTCGCCGCGCGTCACCGCCTTCTGGGCCGCCTGGAGGGCCCGCTGCTGTCCCGTATCCGCCATGACAAAACCTCCTGCTGTGGCTAAAAGGCCCATTATAGCGTGGGAATTTCGAATACGCAGCGTCGCGGCGATTTTCCGGCTTGTTTCCGGAGCGGGACGAGTGGTTTACTGCTTCCCGCACGAGAACCCCGGCGACATTCACAAGGAGGAGTCGACCGATGGCGCAAGCCAAGGGAAAGCGAGACATCGAACGGAATTATCCAGCCAAACAGTTCGTGGCCAAGCTGCGGCGCCTGGCGGACTGCATCGAGCAGGGGAAACGGTTCCGCATCCAGGTCGCGGGCGAACGGGTGAGTATCCCGCCCGACGCCGTCATCAGCGTCGAGCACGAGCGAGGGTCGTCGGAAGAGGAAGTCGAGTTCCAGCTCAAGTGGACGAACACGCCGGAGAAGGAGTGACTGCCGGCGTGTGGGAATGCGCCGGGGGGTACATACGTAGTGCTTCAGACCAACCATTGGACGGGACCGTTCCGGCAGCGACGTCCACCCCACCCATCGTAGGACTACGAGGACTGCGCTCGATGCTCTCATGAGCCCTACCCCTACCCGTCATTGCGAGGAGCGGACCCCCGGCGCTGGACCTCGTCTAGGCGCCTCTGAATACACGCATACCGTGACCATCCCAATGCGCCCATACATAAGCGACGCGGCAATCTCACATGAGCCGGTGATCCCTGTCCGCGA
>CAYVOE010000366.1:0-5402 GCA_964452795.1 uncultured Nitrospiraceae bacterium | reverse complement strand
ACGGGGGTGGGTGGTGGTCCTGATCCCAGGGTGGCGCTCGCTTCGCTCGCTGACCCTGGGCTAGCTTATGTATCCCCTTCGGGGAATTTCCGCAGGCGCACGCGAATCCGAATGGCCGCGTTGTTCGCCCGGCAGACGTGCTGCACATGCATCCCGTTCCGGGAACCGCCGCCGCCGGCCGGTGCGGGGCGCGGACCCCGGGCAAAGGCTTCGGTTGATTTTCCCGGCTCGGTCGGGGATCCTGGGCGCGTAACGAAGCACCGCCGCAAAGAGGGGGATGGGAAATGTACGTCCGGCAGGGGATCTGCCTTTTCTTGTGTCTGTTGTCGTTGTGCGGATGCGCCGAGGGGGCCGAATACATCCGCGTGGGGACGTTTAATATCGCGCGGTTCGGCGCGGGAGACGAGTACGAACGGTCGCTCATCAGCCTGGTGAACATCCTGCGGGAGCTCGACGCCGACCTGGTGTGCCTGCAGGAGATACAGCCCCACAAACAGGGGTACGAGCAGATGGAGCGGCTGGTGAAGCTGTTGAACAAGGCGGCGGCCTTCGACGAAAAGCCGCCCTACAGCTTCGTGGTGTCGCGCAAGTATCGCGGACCCGAGACGACGGCCTTCCTCTGGCGGGATCCCGTCCGGCTGTTGTCGGAGATCGACCTCATCGACATCCCCGAGGACCCGGACAACGACGGGCTGCCCACGTTCCAGCGCACGCCGAGCATCGGACTGTTTCAGGCCGGCGACTACGACTTCTACGTCGTGAACGTCCATCTCTACACGCAGACCCGAGGGAAGAGCTCGGAAGGGCGGGGCGACGAGACGGAGGCCCTGGCCGAGTGGCTGGCCCGCCTGCCCCGGGGAAAGGAGCGCGACGCCCTTATCGCGGGCGACTTCAACCGGTTCCTCAACGGCAAGAACGACTGGCGGCAGTTCATGGCCCCCGGCCACGACCGATACTACCGTGTGCCCCTGCTCGAGGCCATCCAAAACGCCGTTCCGTCCTTCGACCCCGTCGACGACGAGGCCCCGTCGGAGCAGTTCAGCACCACCACGAGTCGGAAACCGTCGATTTACGACCTCATCGTGATTTCGGCGGGATCCTATCGGGAATTTGTGCCCAATCCGGTCTTCGGCCGGGACGTGGGCATCGTCCAATTCGACCGACACCCCCATTACGAATGGTTCATCCACGACTGGCAGGACGCCACCAACATCCTCAGCGACCACCGGCCGGTGTGGATCCGGCTGCGCATCGACCTCGGGGACGACGACTGAAGGGCCGCGGACGGTGTGGGGTCAGGGGTTGTCGAGCTCGCCTCGGGCCTCGCGCTCCATCCAGTTCATGAAATAGGCCTGGCGCGGTCCGAACCGGAGCAGGGCCCATAACCATCCCGCGAGGTAGACGAAAAGGAACGCGTTGCGGTAGCGCCGCCACTGGACCACGTGGCGGTACTCGTGCTCGACCAGGCGCGCCGTCTGGGGTCGTCCCCACCATGCCCGACGGATCAGGATCACGTTGCCCCAGGCCTGGCCCGCGGCCCAGCGGGGAAACATGCGCGACACCAGCCACACCTCGACGTCGGGGTCGGGACACCCGTCCTCCGAGCGGACCCCGTCGAAGAGGCGGGCCCAAAGACGTCCCAGCACCGTGCCGAGCCACATGAGCGACCTGTTCCTCTTCTGAAAAGCCGGCGTATCGCAGGCGACTGTACGCCGGAAGGCCGGACCGGCGCAACCCGCCGCCGGTACGCCGTTTAACGGCCCGGCGGAGAGGCGAAACCGCCCCGGGAAGCTTGTATGTGTCCGGGCATCCTGGTAGGGTGACGGGGAATGTCGCTTGGCGCGCCGGTGCGCCGAATACACGAGGGAGGCAGTCGGTCTTGATGCTGGTGTTGTTTGACGTGGACGGGACGTTGACGGCCACGTGCGATTGTGATGTGAAGTGCTACGGAGACGCGGTCGAGCAGGTCTTCGAGATCCCCCTGCCGAGCCGGGACTGGAACGACTACGTCCACGTGACGGACACGGGGATCATCGACGAGGCGCTGCGGCGGACGCGGGGCCGGGCCGCCACGCCGGAGGAGTTGAACGTATTCGAGGAGGCCTTCCTCAAGATGCTGGAACAGGAATACGCCGAGAACCCGGCGGCCTTCGAGGCGGTGCCGGGGGCGGCGGAGCTGTTCCATTCGCTCCTCGGACGAGACGATCTTCGGGTGGCGCTGGCGAGCGGCGGCATGCGGCGAACCGCACACTACAAGCTGTCGAGGATCGGCATCGACGGAGCCGCGGTGCCGGGCGCCTTCGCCAACGACGCGCTGTCGCGCGAGGGCATCGCGCAACGGGCCATGGACGCGGCGGGCGGCGGGTTCCGCGACATCGTCTACGTGGGCGACGGGCGCTGGGACGCGACGACGTCGGCGGCCCTGGGCATGCGGTTCATCGGCATCACCCACGAGGCCTCGGAAGAGCGTCTTCGCGAGGCGGGAGCGGAAGTGTTGTTGCCGGATTACCGGGATCCCGAGGCCTTTTTCGAGGCCCTGACCCGGGCAACCGTGCCGAAACCGGCCGTGGTGGCCTGAGGAAGGGCGCTTGGGATCGCGGACCGGACGCTGATATGATGCGCTGCCGGCCGGAAAGTCGGCCAGACCGGACACCCGAAAGCGGTGTCTTTCCGCAAGAGAGGGCTTAGGAACCATGAAGAACGCCATTTTCGTTGTCTTGCTGGCGCTGGCCCTGGGGGGGTGCTTCGAGGACCGGGTCGACACGGCGCCCGCGGAGGGGCCGGCTCCGGACACGGAGTCCGAGGTACTGGTCTCGCGCGACATCGCCGTGACCGTGGGCGATGTGGAGCAGAAAGTGCCGATCCAGGGCACCGTCGAGGCCCCCTATCCGCCGACGGTGCTGGTGGAGGATCATAAGGACCCGCGCAGCCGCATCATGCGCTCCACCGTGGACGTGTATCAGCCCTACCCCGAAGACCTGATCGTGACCTTCCGCGTGAAACCGGAACGGGCCTTCCCCGATACGCCCGTGGTCATCCGCGGCGAGATCCGCGTCGAAGGCATCGAAGAACCGGTGGGGACCTTCTCGGGCGTGTTCGGCGACCAGGCCTTCCAGAAAGAAGTCACCGGCTCGGTGGACCTCATGGACATCCTGAATCCCGTGCCGACCACGGCGCTGGTGACGGGCTGGGTCGAGGCGGTCCTCATGCCCGAGGGCACGGACGAGCATTCCGTGGACGTGGCGACGGCCACGGCCGCACCGGATCGCATGACCACCTACGTGGGCAACCCGATACGGGTGTACTTTCACGACGAGCCGATGCCGGAGCATTTGAAGCCCATCGAGACGCCGGAACCGGCCGTGCCCGCCACGCCGCCGCCGTTGCCGCCGGGCTTCTCGCTGCCGATGCCTCCGGGTGCGCCCCTTCCCGAACCCGGTGTGCCTCCGGTCCCGGGCGGGCTGCCCCCCGCGGCCGTGCCGGGGCCTGTCGCCGAGCCTGCGCCTGCGGCGGAACCGGCGCCCGTCAGTGAACCGGCACCTGCGGCGGAACCCGCTCCGACGGCGCCCGAAGTCTCCGTTGTCGAGCCGGCGCCGGCCGAGCCGCAAGCTTCGGTCGAAGAGCCGGCGCCCGCGCCCCCGGCCGGTGAACCCGCTCCGGCGGCGCCGGAAACGCCGGAACCCGCGCCCGCGCAATGAACATCGTCCTCTTCGGCGCCCACCCGGACGACTGCGAATTCTTCGCAGGCGGCACCATGGTGAAATGGGTGCAGGCGGGATACAACGTGCTGGCCGTCAGCCTGACGAACGGCGACATCGGCCACGCCACCCAGGGCGGCGGGGCGCTGGCGCGGCGGCGGGCCGAGGAGTCGGTGCAGGCCGCGGAGCGCGGAGGCTATCGCGCCCGGACCCTGGACAACCACGACGGCGAGCTGACGGCGACCCTCGAGTTGCGCAAGGAGATCGTGCGCATCATACGGGAAGCCCGGGCCGACGCGGTCTTCAGCCACCGTCCCAACGACTACCATCCCGATCATCGGCACGGGGCGACGGCGGTCCAGGACGCGGCCTTCATGGTGACGGTGCCCCAGTTTTGTCCGGACACGCCCCGCCTCGAACGAAACCCCGTGTTCCTTTATTTCATGGACGAATTCACCCGGCCCGCCCCGTTTCGGCCGGACGTCGCGGTCGATATCGGCGACGTCGTGGAAACCAAGTGGGACCTCCTGGACGCCATGGAATCGCAGGTGTACGAGTGGCTGCCCTTCCTCGACAATGTGCTCGACGAAGTGCCCTCGGACGGACCCGGTCGACGGGCCTGGCTGAAGCAGACCTGGGACGGGTTCATGCAGGACGGGGCCCGCATCGGCCGGGCGGCACTCGAGGAGCGCTACGGCCCGCAATATGCCGCGAACGTCCGCTACGCCGAGGCCTTCGAGATCGGCGAGTACGGACGCATCCCTACGGAATCGGAAATCCGCGAACTCTTTCCCTTCTTTCCTCCGGAGAACCCGCAATGAACAGGACGAACGTGATGGGATGGGCGATCCTGGCGGTCTTCCTCGCCGCGGGAACGGCCCCGGCCCAGGTGCAGCCGCCTTTCGGAACCATCGAGTCCCGGGGCGTGGCCACGGTCGACGCCGCACCCGATTACGTCGAATTCTGGCTGCACCGGTCTTTTTCGGGAGCCACCCTCGCCGAAGCGGTGGAGGGGGCGTCCGGGTTCGGCGCCCAGGTCGACGCATGGTTGAAAGAGCACGACCTCGAGCCGGCGGAGGCCACCCTGAGCGAGGTGGCCGTGCCTGCGCTGGACGAGAGCTCGGCCACGGTGAGCGCCTACATCCGGTTCCCGGCCACGTCCTTCCGCAGCGAAGACGACGGCCTCGCCGCCTTCGCGACGCTGTGCGACCAGATGCGCGCGCTTGCCCAGGCCGTCGGCGCCGCCGTCGACGGACCGCGATTCGGCGTCGATGCGGCGGAGACCATGGAAGAGACGGCCGTGGCTCGGGCCATTGAGATGGCCCTGCCTCATGCCGCCGCCGCGGCGCGGATCATGCAGGCCCGGATCGATCGGGTGAGCCACGTGGAGATCGAGGAAGTGGTCTGGAACCAGGAGCCCGACACCCCGGTCGTTCAACCCCAGGTGCGGCGCATCACCTGCACCGCCCGCGTCCGCGTCGTCTACGGCTTCGGCCCCACCGCCGGCTGAGAAGTCTCCATGCTTCGTTTCAAAATGGGGCTGGGTCGCGTTTCAAATTGAACCATTTCATTGGCGTCCGCCGATGGTCGCTTTCGCCCCGAAATCTGTAAGCGAAGCTATATCAACCTCTTACATTTCTGGTCCAAAATTGGCACGGCGGTTGCTCCTATACATGCACGACAGTTGAACGGGACTCAGCGGAG
>CAYVOE010000365.1:0-5412 GCA_964452795.1 uncultured Nitrospiraceae bacterium | reverse complement strand
GCCGTCTGTGGGCGCCTATACAGAGCGACGCGGCAATCTTTACCTATGGGAGGACTAGGACTTCGCGGACAGGGGTCTATGGCTCAGGTGAGATTGCCGCGTCGCTCCTGTATGGACGCCCATCGAAGGCCTGGGCGCAACCATAGGTTGTCCCTCCGTACACCTGTACTCCCACAGGGGTCCGCTCCTCGCAATGACGGGAGGTGGATCCGCAGGGGCTCGTCCAGCGCAGTCCTCGTAGCCCTGCGGCCGGTGGGAACCATCGTCGATGGCGGGAAAGCCCCAGTTCAAGCACCTACCTGTATTCCTGCGTATGGATCCCCTGCGGGGAATTGTCCCCACGGTGGCGGTCGATCCGGAATGGGCTTCGGCGGCATGGTCCATGCGCCGGGCCTGCTGGGGAAGGGGGTGCGTCAGGACGGGTCAGACCGAGGAAAGGGACTTCAAGCGGCGCTCCATTTCGCGCATGGGCATGAGGTCGCCTTTTCGTGTGGCGGCTTCAATGCCGCGGCGGAAGACGTCGGCGGCCTTGTCGGTCTGTCCGAGGAATTCGTAGCACTTGCCCAGGTTCAGGTAGGCGGCCGAGTAGTCCTTGTTGAGGACAACCGATTTCTCGAGGTACGGAATGGCCTTCTCGTACTCGTTGAGCTGGATATAGGCCGCGCCCATGCCGAAGGTGGCCAGGGAATCGTCGGGATCCAGCTCGAGGACCTCCTCGAACATGCCGATCCGTTCGAGGGCCTCTCGACGGATGCGTTCCCGCTCGGCGGCGGCCACTTCCTCCGCCTTGCGCGCCGCCGAGGCCTGCTGGATCTCGAGCACGGCGGCCTTGGCCTTTTCCATTTCCGCCTCTTCGATCATGCCCTTCTGCACGTAGAACACCGACAGATTGGTGTGGGCCATGATGCAATCGGGGTTGAGTCCGGCCAGGATCTGCATGTAGTGGATGGCTTCGTCGACTCGGCCGTGGCGGTTCAGGATCACCCCCAGCGCCTCGTAGGCGTCCTCGTACTTCGGGTCCAGGACCACCGCCTCCTCGAGGAGCCGGATCGCCGAATCGTCCTCGTCCTGCATGTCGCGGTCGAAGAGGTCGAGGGCGGTCTCGTAGAGGGAACGGGCCCGTTCTTCGCGCGACGGCGCTTCGTAGAAAGGCAACACCACCACCGTGGCGTCGAAGGTGCGGTCTTCCGCCTCGAACCGCCGCGTCACGTCCGGTGCCCGGTGGTCCCGGTCGAGGTAGGCCATGAGAATCGGCTTGGAGAGCGTGGGGGAGAAAGTGCCGGAGGCGGTGTGGCCCACCTTCCGCCCGTCGATGCGCAGGTCCACCCCGGGCGGGGGCAGGTCGACGGTTCCCTCGCACACCAGGCCCATGAGCGCCTGCTTCACGGTGCCGTAGGCTCGAAGGCGCGCCACCACCTCTTGTCCGAGGTAGCATCCCTTGTCGTAGCTGACGGCGTGGCGCTCGAGGGTGGTCTCGGGGATGCGGTAGGTCTCGTCCATGTCGATGCCGAACCGCGGGATGCCCGCCTCGATGCGCAGCACCTCCCGCGCTTCGGGCCCGATTTCCCGGGCGCCCAGGTCGACGCCGGCTTCGAGCAGGGCCGTCGTCAAGGGCCGGCCTTCTCCGGCCTGCGCCACCAGGAGGTAACCGTCTTCGCCGGTCACCGACAGGTGGAAGCACAGCACCTGGAATCCGGCCAGCTCCACCGGAGCGCAGCCGTAGGGTTCGGCGGGAAGCACCTCGACGGCACGGGAACCGATGAGCGACGCCAGCAGCGCCGCCGACCGGGGTCCCTGGACCAGCACCTGCTCGACCTCGTGGCCCACGTCGGCCATCTCGACCTCCTCGATGAAGAGGTGGGCGTCCAATTGCTCGAGGAGCCGTCCGGCCTGTTGCTTTTCGACGATGAGCCAGTACTCGTCGTCCCAGCGGTGGACGGTGAAATGGGCCTGGAGCCGGCCTTTTCGATCGAGGAGGGCGTTGGCGTGACCCTGGCCCGAGGCGAGGGCCTTCACGTCGTTGGTGGTTTGCGTCTGCAGCCACGGGGCCACGTCGGGCCCCGAAAGGCGAATGAAGGTATGGTCCTCGCGGAGCCACACCCCCACATCTCGCCGAACCGTCTCGACGTCGGCGCGGATCGACTTGTCCGGAGCCGTCGTCTCGGCGGCGTATTCGCTATAACCCTGACCGGCGGCCACGAGGCGTCAAACGCTGAACGATTCGCCGCAACCGCAGGTGCTGGTGGCGTTGGGGTTCTGGAACACGAATCCCTTTCCGCTCAGGCCGCCGCGGTAGTCCAGCCGAATGCCCTTCAAATAGATCGTCGATTTCCGGTCGAGCAGGAACTTCACGCCGTCCTGCTCGACGATGTTGTCGCCTTCGCGTATCCGGCTGAACTCCACCACGTAAGACAGGCCGGAGCACCCGCCGCCTTTCACCGCCAGGCGAACGCCTTCGGCGTCCGGTTCTCCTGCCAGCAGCCGCTTGAGTTCCGCGACGGCGGCCTCCGTGGCCGTCACCGTGGCCTGAGGGGTTCCCGCACTCGTGTCCGTTGTTGCCATATTCCTCCGTCTCCGGGGCAATGGTTCCGCCCCTGCTGCCGCGAGGGGTGCAGGCAAGGGCCTTTCCGTTTCGTGACTGCTTACGACGCGGAGCCGCTTTCGGCCGTTTCCGAGCGGCTCACCACGCTTTCGAGCACCTCGAGGAGCAGTTCCAGCTCTACGCCGTAACCCATGCATACCTGCTCGAGGGTCTCGATCTGGCTGATTGAACAGTGGGCGCATCCGCTCAGGTGGAACGCGGCGAAGACCTCGCGCACCCGCGGATGGACCGCCATGGCCTCGCCGATGGTCATCTCCGGGTAGAAGTACTTGAACCCGCCGGATTCCTGTTCCTGCGGCGTCGCGCCGTTTTCAACATTTGCATCTGACATGACTCAACTCCCCAATGGTACTCGTTATCCGCCCCCGTCGGGAGACGACCAATATGTGAGGAATTCTTCCTCCGACGACTTCATCAGGAACTCCGGCCGATACAGTTTCTTGACCACAGGGTCCGTAACCCGTTCGGTCTCCTGGGTCGCGGGAATGTAGGTCACATACCGCTGGATGGTCTGGTTGTCATCGGTTTCGTAAAAAATCAGCGCGTCGCCCTTGCCGGGAACGGGCTGACTGGTCTTGAAATATAGCATCCGGTCTTCTCCAATTCCGCTGTACAGATATCAACAAGCGGTATTCCCGGCGAATTCCGGGCCCCTACCGCCCCGTGTCCGCGTTGGCCTTGCACGCGCGCAAACAGACCGAAGCCGGCGGCGTTTCGTACCCCTTCCACGCATAGGGATCTTCGCCGGCCACCATCACCACGCAGCGGCGGTCGGCATTCGCCACGCTTTCCCCCTCCCGAACGCTCCACGGCAGCAGCGAGTAGGCATTCATATAATGGTTCACCAGCACGCGGCGGTATCCCGTCGATCGGTTGCGCCGAGACCGGTGCAGCAGGTACCCGTTAAAGAATACCACCGTCCCCGCCTCGACCTCGACCGGCACCTCCTTGCTGTCGTCGAAACCGTAGGATTCGGGCGCGAAATCGAACTCGTCGGGGTTGGCGTGGGGCCGCTGCGGGTAGAGGTAGCCGCTCCGGTGCGAGCCCGGCAACACCCACAGGCACCCGTTCTCGACCGTGGCGTCGTCGATGGCGATCCAGGCGCCGCACAGGGACCGGTCCCGCGTGGGGATGTAGATCTCGTCCTGATGCCATGCCTGCCCCTGGAAGCGCGGCGGCTTCACGAAGAGCATGGATTGCATGCACTTGACGTCGGGGCCGATGAGTTGGGTCAATACCCCCGCGATGCCCGGATGCTTCACGAACTCCAGCATCACCGGGCTGATGTAATGGACCTGGTGGATGCACAGGATGTTTCGCAACACCTCATCGTCGGGCATGTCCGACGGCAGGGGCTGGATCTGCTCACAGGGGTACTTTCCCCGGGCCACGTCGGCCGTGTCCCGCTTGAGCCGTTCAATTTCCTGCGGCGATACCAGGGCGGGGCAGACAAAATAGCCGTTCTCCCGGTAGAATTCCCGCGGTTCGGGGCCTTCCGGCATACCGGTCCTCCTCCACGGCTGCGCCTACGGGACAAAGACTATATCGCCCGATAGGGAAACGCAACCGGTCATCCCTCCCGGGATTCCTGCTCCTCCGCCCATCCGGACCACCGATAGATCCGACGGGGCGCCCCTTCGACGACGAGGGCCCCGGCGTAGCCCTCCCCGGGGGCCAGGTCGAAGAGGGACCAGCGCGCGGCATCCGCGGGGTCCCACTGGACCTCCTCGAGCCGGGCCGGCTCGCCCAGCGTCACCGTGAACCGCTCGAGGGGCAGCCAGAGCCCGTCGCCCTTGGCCTTGATATAGGCCTCCTTGCGGGTCCAGCACCGAAAAAAGGCCTCGATCCGTTCCTCGGCCGGATAGGCGAACCACTGTTCCCCTTCGCCTTTCGAGAAAAACCGCCGAACCAACCGCTCGTCGACCCGTTTCGGGCGGATGTGCTCCACATCCACCCCCACTTCGGAACCCTCGGCGAGGGCGAGAAGCACGAGGTCATGGGCGTGAGACACGTTGAAGCGGAGGTCCCGGCCGGCATCGATATCGCCAAGCGCCGGTTTGCCGCGATGCCCGTAGACGATGGGGACCGATTCGGGAGAAAGGCGGAGGTAAGCGCCGAGGGCGGCACGGATCAGGCCCTGGGAAACGATGTAGCGCGTGCGGTCCGCCTCGATGCGAAAACGGTCGGCCCGCCGCCGCTCTTCGTCGATGAGCGTCGCTTCCAGCGCCGCGGCCTGCTCGGGACTCGACAGCACGGGGGTGCGCCAGACATGCACCTCCCCTTCGGCGAGGCGAGGCAGGCCTGCCGGTGTGCGCCACGGGTCTATCGGAGCCTCCTCAGACAATCGGGCAAATCCCTTCCTGCAATGGAAAAACCGCCGTTCTCCTCTGCACTGCCCGGGAGAACGGCGGATGACATCCAGCTCGAGCCGACCAGTTCCACGGTTGGTTGGTGATTTTACCCCGGACGGCGCCTCGGAATCTTCCGAATGGCCAATCGAGTTTCTATTGCCCCTGCTGCGGCATCTGCTGCATCTGCCGCTGAAGGGCCTCCTGGCTCATCTGCTGCTGCCGTTGCATCAGCTCCTGCATCCGCTCGTATGCCTGCTGCTGTTCGGGCGTGACTTCTTCCTGGATCTCCACGGGCTTGTTCCCGCAAGCGACCCCAACAACCGTCAGAGCGAGGGCGAAGACAATGTGCATCAGTTTTCTCACGGAGGCACTCCTCACAACCGGGTCGCGACCCGCTTCCCGGGTTCTCAAGACTTTAGATACGGGACAGGCCCGGCCAACTCGAGCAGCCGGGCCTGT
>CAYVOE010000364.1:0-5414 GCA_964452795.1 uncultured Nitrospiraceae bacterium | reverse complement strand
CCAACGAGTGGGCGGTGGCCTACGCCCACGTCTACGTCTGGAGCCCGGAGGAGCGGCCGGTCGAGCTGCGAGTAGGCTCCAACGACGGGTTCAAGGCCTGGCTCAACGGCAAACCCGCAGGCGCCGCGGAAGGCAAGCTGCGCCAGGCCCTCCGCGACGAGGATCGGCTCAACGTTGTGCTGAATGCGGGTTGGAACCGCCTGCTCTTGAAGGTGGCCAACGCCTACGGCGTGTGGGGGTTCTACGCCCGCCTGTGCGACGGCGACGGTGCGTCCCTCGAGGGCCTTGAATACGCGATTGAACCGCCCGGGGGCGATTTGCGCGTCATCACCGAGCGCCTGCCCCGGGGCTACGCGGAATGGCCCTACGTCTGGATGCGGGTCGAGGTGCCGGAGCGCCCCGAGCTGGCCCCCGTCGAGATCCTCCGCGTCAACACGCCCGAGGCCTCGCCCTGGCGCCTGGAAGCCGCCGGCGGCCGACCGCCCTACCGTTGGTCGGTGTCGGAAGGCGCCCTTCCTCCTGGGATGACGCTCGACGCCGAAGAGGGCGAACTGCTGGGGACGCCCGCCGCCCCCGGGCGGCACGCCTTCACCGCGGAGGTCACCGACGCCGACGGCACGCGGTCCCGCCGCGCGCTCGTCCTCGAGGTTGCGCCGCGCCCCAATCAATGGCACGAGGATGCGGTCCTGGTGGGGCTGATCCACCACACGCCGCCCGGCACGGGCCAGGCGATCCGCTTCGGCGACCCCGTGCAACAGGCCGCCCTCATCGCCTCCGCCGGCTACGCCTACGTGGCCCCCGTGAGCAAGCACACCCAGTCCGAGGCCTTCCCCTTCTGGCCCACCCGCATCCATCCCCCCACGAGCGCCGACGACCTCGACTTCGCCCCTCCGACGGAGCCGAAGTACGGCGACCTCATCACGCCCTGGGTGGAGGCGGTGCGCGACAAAGGCGTGCGGGTCGGCTTCTATTACCCGCTGGTCGAAACGGAAAAGGGACCCGGCGGCTGGGTGATGGAGAATGACTTTCCCCGCTACATCGATTTCATGCACGCCCAGGTCGAGGAACTGTGCCGTCTCTACGCGCCGGCGGTCATGTGGTTCGACGGCGGCACCCTGCCCTACGAACGCTACCGAGAAATCGGCGACCAGTACAACCGCGAGTACGACGCAATCTTCGGCCTCATCAAGACCCTCCTGCCCGACTGCCTCGTCATGAGCAACGCGGGCCGCGAAACCGAGTACGGCCTCGGCGACATCGACGTCCTCGTCGACGAAAGCGAGGGCGGCGAGACCCTCGACTGGTACTGGGGTCGCTGGCCCATCGGGCAACAGGGCTTCAGCCCCAAGAAGATGTCCACCGAGGTGTGGCGCCTTCCCAACAACGGCGATTCCTTCCTCACCGACGACCGGTTCATGGACTGGAAGGAATGGGCCCGAGTCGTGGTGTCAATGCGCTGCGAGGGCTACATCTGCAACCTCGACCATTCCGGCTGGGTCCCGCGCTACGCCGCCGCCATGCGGATGAACCTCGCCGAGTGGCTTCGTCCCCGGTTCCATACCCTCGAGGCCACCCGGCCCGGACCCCTCGAGGACGACATCTGGGGATACGACGTCGTCAAAGGCGACACGCTCTACCTTCACATACTGGAGAACGAACGGGGCAAGCTCGGGTTCCGCGGCAAGTCGGTCCGGGGCCTGCCCCCCGCCGCCGAAGGCATCCTCGGCGGCCGCGACTGGGTGCCCCAAATCTCGCAGGAGCTCACCATCGGCCCCGTCGACCGCCCGGTCCGCCGCGTGTATCAGGTGCCCTTCGACATGGACCTCGACTTCAAGCAGGAGGGCGACCGCGTCACCGTCGACATGCGCCGCGTGGTGGTGGATGAAGTCGACACCATCCTCGCCGTCGAACTCGGGCCTTAAGCGAGACTATCAACCGTCGCCGGTTTTTCGTTGGAATTTAGTTCGTATATTGACGTATACTGACCGAGAAAGGGCCCAGCGGGGCGGGTAACGTGTCCCGGCCTCGGCGAACGCACACAGACATGACCCTCGACGAACTGCTCAAACATCAGCCGCCGGAACGGCGCATCGACGGGGCGCGGACGCGGATCCGCGAGCGCCTCGAAGCGTCGCGCCGCGTGCTGGCGGTGTTGGACGACGACCCCACCGGCACCCAGGTCGCCCATGACGTGGACGTGTACACGGCCTGGTCCGAAGCCACACTGGCGGAGGCGTTTGCCGCGCCCGCGCCGGCTTTTTTCCTGTCGACGAATTCGCGCAGCCTGCCGGGAGACGAGGCGGCCGCCCTGGCGCGGTCGACGGCGCGCGCCCTGGATGCCGCGGCCCGAGCCGCCGGAAAACGCGTGCTCCCGGCCTCGCGCAGCGACTCCACTCTGCGCGGACACTTCGCCGAAGAGGTTTATGCCCTGGCCGACACCCTGCCGGGCCCGTGGGACGGGGTGATCGTGGCGCCCGCCTTCTTCGAGGGCGGCCGGTACACGGTGGACGACGTCCACTGGGTCGTGCAGGGCGGCAAAGCCGTACCCGCCCACGAAACCGAGTTTGCCCGCGACCCGGCCTTCGGCTTTTCGACAGCCCATCTCCCGACCTGGATCGAGGAAAAGACGGGGGGCCGGATGCCCGCGGACCGCGCCCTGATCGTCTCGATCGAGATGCTTCGTGGTGAAGGCCCCGAGGCGGTGGCTGACCTGTTGGCCGCGGCGGACAGACTGCGGCCCGTGGTGGTCAACGCGGCTTCCTACGCCGATCTCGAGGTTTTCGTGCTCGGCCTGCAGGAGGCCGAAGAGCGCGGGAAGCGGTTCCTCTATCGCTCCGCGGCGTCCTTTGTAAAGGTCCGCGCGGGCATCCCGGACCGCCCCTTGCTCGAGGCGCAGGAACTCGCGGCGGACGGAGGGCCGGGGCTCGTCGTGGCGGGGTCCTATGTGCAGCGCACCTCGCGTCAGCTCGACCGGCTCCTGGCCTGTCCCGGCGTCGCGGGCGTGGAAGTCGCCGTGGACCGTCTGCTCGACGCCGCGCACCGGGACGACGAAATCCGCCGCGCCACCGACGCGGCCGACGCGATCCACGCCGCGGACGACACGGCGGTGCTCTTCACCTCCCGGGCGCCGCTGACCCTGCCGGGCGAACGCTTTCTCGAGGCGGGCTCGGCTATCATGGACGGATTGTGCCGCATCGTGCGGGGGCTGGCCCGGCGCCCCTCCTTCGTAATCGCCAAGGGGGGCATCACCAGCCACCGGCTGGCGACGGAAGCCCTGGACACGGTGCGGGCCCGCGTGCTGGGCCAGGCCGCGCCGGGCGTGCCCGTGTGGCGGCTCGGCGACGAAAGCCGCATGCCGCGGGTTCTCTACGTCGTCTTCCCCGGCAACGTGGGGACGGACGACACCCTGGCCGAGGTGTACCTGAAATTCGCACAAGGGGGTGCCCATGAGCAACGACAAGAAGACCGTCTTCATCATCCACACGAGCGGCGTGTCCGCCAATGAACTGAACGCCCTGTTCAAGGAAATGGCCCCGGACGTTACGGTGCGCAACATCATCGACGACAGCCTGCTCCCCGAGGTGCTGGAAAACGGGGGTGTCACCGACGGCGTGCGCCGCCGCATCCGCGAATACGCCAGACTCGCCGAATCGGCGGGGGCCGACCTCATCTTCAACCAGTGCTCCTCCGTCGGCGAGGCGGCGAGCGAGGCCGCCCGCGACGTCAAGGTGCCCCTGGTGAAGGTGGACGAGCGCATGGCCGAGGTCGCCTGCGAGACCGGGCGGCGCGTCGGCGTCATCGCCACCCTGGGCACCACCCTCGGGCCCACCTGCCGCCTCATCCGGGAGACGGCCAAGCGGATGGGCAAAGACATCGAGATCGTCGAGCGGCTGTGCGAGGGCGCCTTCGACAAGCTCATCGCCGGCGACCGAAAGACCCACAATGAAATGGTGATCTCCGCCATCCGCGAACTCGCCCGGGAGGTGGACGTGGTGGTCTGCGCCCAGGGCAGCATGACCGCCCTCCTCCCCGACCTCGGCGAGACGCCCGTTCCCGTCCTGACCAGCCCGCGCCTCGGCGTGGAGAAGGCCGTCCAGGTCTTGAACCGGGCGTAACCCCGCGGAGTCCGGGACCCATCCGAGCCCCGGTGCGGCGGGCCGCACACGAAGCCGTTCGCCGCGCCGCGCTTTGAAGCGCAATTCAAAGGGTGTCGGATTCCCGGAAAGGCATCCAAATTCGTCCGGCGGTTCCCCAGACGCGCCGCGACAAGGGAAAGGAAAACATGACCCACACCGCCAAGGCCGCACCCAAAGGGATCGTCACCCCCCTGGCCACGCCCCTCAACGAGGACGAATCGCTCGACCGCGCCGCGTTCCAACGGCTGGTCGAGCGCCAGGTCGAAGCGGGGGTCGACGGCGTGTTCGCCCTCGGCACCGTGGGCGAAGGCCCCCTGTTGCCCGAGGAGGTCCGCATCGAGACGGTCCGCGCGGCCGTCGAAGCGGCGGCGGGGGCCGTGCCGGTCTTTGCGGGCGCCATGGACAACTCGATCCGGCGCGTCCTGGACCGATTGGACGCCGTGGCCCGGGCGGGGGCCGACGCCGCCGCCGTGACCCTGCCCTATTACGGGTGGTATCCCCACCGCGACGCGGCCGTCGAGTTCTTCCTGGGCATCGCCGACCGGGCTCCTCTCCCCGTCATCGTATACAACCTGCCGCGGGTGTCGGGCATGAGCCTGGACCACGCCCTGGTGCGGCAGTTCTACGACCATCCGGCCCTCGTGGGCATCAAGGACACCCGAGGCGACGCCGACGACATGGCGGCCCTGGCCGCCGACCCCGAGCGCCGCGGCCGGCTGACCTACCTCCCCGGCAATTCGGCCCTGGCGGCCCGGCTCTTCGAGGCCGGCGCCGACGGCCTGGTGAGCGTGTTGTCGAATTTCATGCCCGAGCTGCTCGTGGCCCTGTACCGGGCCCACCGGGGAGGCGAATCCGAACGCCGCGACGCCTGCGGCCGCGTCGTCGCCGATTTGGGCGCCGTCCTCTCCTGCCCCACGACGGCGGGGGGCGTCAAATGCGCCCTGGAACTCATCGGCATCGGCCACCGGCGCACCGTCCGCCCCTGGCCCCAGGCAGGTGCGGAAGACGAAGCCAAGGTGTGCGATCTCCTCGCCCGCGCCAGGGAGCAGGTCGAAGCCGAAGGCCTCCTGTCCCCCCGCCCCGTCAGCCCGGGATAGTCCCCGCGGAGGGGACCCATGCGCAACGCTTCAGGTCAACCATTGGACGAGACCATCCCGCTCCCGGCGTTCGCCCCACCCGTCGTAGGGCTACGAGGACTGCGCTGGACGGGAGCGTGAGGGTGCCCCATCCCGTCATTGCGAGCCCCCAAGCGGCTTGCGCCGCCGCCACGATGAATGA
>CAYVOE010000363.1:0-5463 GCA_964452795.1 uncultured Nitrospiraceae bacterium | reverse complement strand
ACCGCGAGCTCGAGCGCCACGTCCGGTACGAGGCTCCGCTCACGGTCCTCTTTGCCGACGTGGACGGGTTCAAGCTCGTCAACGACTCCTGGGGCCACGACTGCGGCGACGCCGTGCTCCGGCACGTCGCCCAGGTGCTCAAGGAGGGCGTTCGCCAGGGCGACCTGGTGTCGCGCTACGGCGGCGAGGAGTTCGTCATGGTCCTGTCCAACGCGCCCGAGGCCGTGGGCGCGCGCGTGGCCGAACGCGTTCGGATGCTGGTCGAGGAGAAGGGCGAGATCGAGGGATGTCCCGCGCCCGTCACCCTGAGCATCGGGCTGGCCACGTGGACGCCGAAGGAACCTTTCGTGACCGGGGAACAGCTCATCGCGCGGGCGGACGGGGCCATGTACGAGGCCAAGCGAAGCGGCAAGAACCGCGTGTGCCCGTCGCCCTGCGCGTCGGAGGAGGCTTCGGGGTAACGCCGAAGTCGGCGATAACCAGAGAACTAGCAAACGGGAATGGTGGCGATTCCGAGCGCCGGCAACTCGCGTTTTTCTGTTCCAGCTTCCACGGGGAGAATGGAGGTTGTGACCGGGGGCGAAGCGTGTCGTGCGTACTTCGCAGGCGAATTCGCTTCATTTCTACATTTGGGGTCCGTTTTTCTTGATCCGATGCGCGCGAGGGGGTATATAGGTTGGGGCTTTTGCTGGGTACGTATTTTGGAGGAATCTGTAATGCCCACCCGCGTGCTTTCCAAAGAGGAAGCGGACAAACTGGGGTTGATGCCCCGAGGGGACAATCCCGGGGAGAAGGCGAAGCGCGTGAACCCTCATGTGCAGGAGATTATGGACGCCGTGAAAGCGACGCGGCCGGGGCAGTACGTGCTCTATGAACCTGCCGACAAGCGCGGCTATCAGAGCCAGGTGCTTCGCGTGCGCCAGGCCTTTAACCTGCTCGGCAAGCCGTGGCCGTTGACCGCTCCGCACCAGAAGGGCGCCGCCTGCGCCATGAAGATCCTGTCCCGCAGCGAGTCTTTCGAACGCTATCCCCAGCAGCCGCTGGCCAAGGCCCAGGCGGGAGAAGAGGCGCCGGCCGAGCCCGAAGCCAAGAAGGCCGCCAAGCGGGGTCCGCGGAAGCGCGCCCGCAAGTAGGTCCCGTCTCGCACGCCGCGCGGGCTCAGTAGCCCGTGCTTCTTCGTCCTCACCCGTCCGCGTCCGCCTGGTCTGCCGGGCCCTCGGAATTCCCCTGCGGTGAATCCGGTTGCGAGACCTGTGCCTCGAAGACGGCGTAGACCGGCAGGTGGTCCGAAGGATAGCGCCCTTCGTGGGTGTCGGTGAGGACTTCGCAGCGCCGGACCCGCAGCGTCGGCGACGCGAGGATCCAGTCGATGCGGGGCACGTCAGGTCGTTCTCCCGGCACGAATCCCGGGCAGGTGCCGGCGGGCCCCGCCTGTTCGGACGCGGACAGCCAGGCGTCGGCGAGTCCGGCTCCGGTCAGGGCGTCGTAGGCCGGAGAGGCCTCCGCGGCCGAGTTGAAGTCGCCCACCACGATGGCGATCCCGTCTTTGGCCAGCTCCGTAAGGCGCGCGGCGATGAGGGCCGCGCCCTGTTCCCGGGCCCAGGCACTGCGGTGGTCGAGGTGCGTGTTGAGGAAGAGCAGCTCGGAGCCGGAGTCGCGGTCTTCCAGTCGGACCCACGTGGCCATGCGGTTGAGGGAGGAATCCCAGGAGAGGGTCCCCGGCCGGTCGGGCGTCTCGGACAGCCAGAAGTGTCCGCCGTCGATGCGGCGGAACCGGTCCCTGCGATAAAAGACCGCCATGTGCTCGCCCGCGCCGTCCGGGTCGCGCCCGAGGGCGAACCATTCGTACTCCGGCAGGTTCTCCGCGAGGAAGGCCACCTGGAAGTCGAGCCCTTCCTGGGTGCCGAGCAGGTCGGGCATGCGCGACCGGATGACCTCGACCAGCGCGGCTTTCCGCAGGTCCCAGGCGCTTTCGCCGTCGCGGGCGGTGCCGTAGCGGATGTTGTAGGTCATGACGCCGAGGGGAACGGCCTTCCAGCCGGCGGGACGTCCGTAGGCGTGGACGATGGCGAGGCGCGGCGACCGCGACATGCCTCCGGGATTAAGCCCCGGCTCGCCTTCCGGAATGGGGACGCCCCGCTCGCGGTAGTAGTCCACCCAGGCCGGGAAGGGTTCTCCCGTGTCGGGGTCGTTGAAGGTCATGGGCGCCAGCTCGAACAGGGGCTCGCCCGCAGCCTGCCGAAAGGCCTCGTAGACCAGCTCCGAACAGTAGAACGCGTCGTTTCCCATCTCGAAAGGATAATCGTACGGCCGGCCGAGAAACGACCGGGCCACGGCGACGGCGTCGGGGATGAATCGGCGGTACTCCTCGTCGAGGCGGCCCACCAGGACGCGGGAGCCGCCGTCGTCGTCCTTGCTGCGGGCGAGGAAATCCTCGAGGGGCGTCTCGACCACGCCCGCCGACACGGCCTCGATGACGAGGATCTCGTCGTCTACTTCCGTGACCATGCCGACGTGGGAGAAGTCGGCGCCGTCCACGCCGTCGGTGACCTTCTCGATGGCCTCGCACAAGGGACTGCCGTCGAGGTCCTGAAACAGCAGGTCGCCCGGCTCCAGCGCGAAGGGTTCCGCGGCGGCGCCAACGGCTACCGTCAAGAGCATCGCCAATCCGATTCGTCCGATCGCTTTCTTCATTCGAATGTCACCATCCCCGCGTCGATGTACTGGCCGCCGGAAGTCTGGCGGCAGTGTATGGCTATCAGGTTGTCCGCGCCCGGCTGGAAGAGGGCCCGCTGTTCGGGCGTCAATACGATCCGTTCATAATCCGATACGTAGCCCCGTCGCGCCAGGAACCGCTTCCCGTTGACGTAGACCTCGGCGTCCTCGTCGTGGTGCAGGTCGAACCACAGGGGCTTGCCCTCCACCTCGGCCGGCAGCGACACCAGGGTGCGCAGCCAGATTTCAGACTCGTGCCATTGCGTCGAGATGCGGGCGCCCGGAGTGCCTTCGCGTCCAAAGCCGCCGCGCCCGGTCTTCCACGCGCCGTCGTCGAAGTCGGGCTGTTGCCAGCCGTCGCCGGGGTCCGTGGTGACGTAGCGCCACTCCGCGCCGTCGGGACCGCGCCGGAGCAGGGAGACCATCCGGTCGCGGACGGCGTCGAGCGGTTCCATCCCCGACGCCGGCTTCTTCGCGCCCGCGGCGAGGTTCAGCACCAGGGTGGGATCGGCGGGCCAGAAGCCCATGTCGCGTCCGTACAGGGCCAGTCCGCCCGCGTAGGCGCCGTCGGTCGGCACTTCGAAGCGCAGTCGCACGGGCCGGCCTTCCGACAGGGCCTTCTTGAATGCGTCGAGGGCGCGGCCGTCGAGCTTCGCGTCGATGAGTTCGCCGTGCGACCCGTGGTGGTAGTACGCGGCGTGGGACAGGACGCCCGCCACGTCGCCGTAGTCCGTGGCGATCCGAGCTTCCTGGATGAGTTCGCCTTCGAGGTAGACCCGCACGTCGGTGGGCCATTTCCGCACGTCGGTCTGGGGGTAATCCTGCGGGTTCACCCGCTGGGGCCAGTCCACCAACTCGCGGTCGGCCTTGGCGCCGCACTCGAAGAGCAGCCGCCCGCCTTCCACGGCCTCCGCCGCGAGGTCCGCCGGCAGCCGCAAGGTGTATTCGACGGCGCCGGCCCCGTATCCGAAGACCTTGGCCGGGCCGTCGGGCGGGGGCAGCAGGGCGAACTCGTCGCCGAACTCGTAGGCCGAGAAGGCGTGGACCGGGAACGAGGCCGCCCATTCGCGCTCGTCCGCCCAGGCGGGTCCGCCTTCGATATCGAAGACGCAGTAGTTCGCGCCGAGCCGTTCATCGCCGTCGCGGATCTCGACCACGAGGTTCAGAATGCCCCGGCCCTCGGGCACGGTGAACCGGAAGGGCTCCTGGGGCGTGGTGGTATAGGGTTTCGCCTGCAGGGGGCGCTCCTGGGGAACCATCATGCCCGACCAGGGGCGGCCGTCCACGGTCCGGCCGTCGGCGAAGATCCGCAGGGTGAGGCCGTCCCGTTCCGACCAGTGGCTGGCGAGGAGGGGCACCTCGACCGTCTCGCCCGTCCGCACCTTGCGGTAGGGCGGCCCGTCGATGACGGGGAATTCCTCGCCCTGCAGGTCGCGCAGGGTGATGCCGGCGGGATAAGGAAATTCCTTCTCGCTGCGATCGTAGTTGAGGAAGCCGTTGTGCTCCCACTCGATGTCGGACAGTTCGGTATAGACGTATCCGCCGATCTTGCCGTGGCGGCGCAACTGGTTCGTCAGGTGGAGGAAGCACCAGCCCACGTCGCGGTCGCCGCCGCCCGCCGACACGCCGCCGTACTCCGAGTTGATCAGGGGCGCCGTGCCCTGACGGTACTCGCCGATGTAGTTGAAGTCCGACCCCGGGAACGTCTTCTCGACGACCTCATCAATATGCTTTCGGGCGGCTTCGTAGTCGTCGATGTAGAAATGCCAGGAGTTGATGTCCGTTTCCGTGTGGTCGTAGTAGCAGGGGGAGTTGTCCTCGACGAGGCGTGTGGGGTCCAGCTCCTTCGTAAGCCGATACATGTCGACCACCCACCGCTGCGTTTCCTCGTCGTACCCGCCGTCGCGGATGCCCCAGGTCTCGTTGAAATCGCACCAGGCGAAGATGGACGGGTGGTTAAAATCGCGCGCCACCGCCGCCCGCAGGGTCTCCTCCCAGAGTTTCTTCGAACGGTCGGTCTTGCGCGCGAAGTTGGGCATGTCGCACATCAGGAGGACGCCCAGCCGGTCGGCCCAGTAGAGGGCGCGGGGTTCGTCCACCTTGATGTGGATGCGGATGAAGTTGAATCCCAGTTCCTTGGCCAGCTCGTAGTCGCGCCGGATGAAGTCGTCGTCGGGATGCGTGTAGATGCCTTCCGGATTGAAGGATTGGTGCAAGGCCCCCCGCAGGTAAACGGGCTTGTCGTTGAGCAGGATGTACTCGAACTCGCTGTCGCCCCAGGTTCCCCGTGAGACCTTGCGCATGCCGAAATAGGTCCGCACCGCGTCCACCGGGGCACCGTCCCGGGCGAGGGAAAGGTCGGTGAAGTAGAGCGTGGGGGAGTCGGGCGTCCAGAGCCGGGGTTCGGGCACGGCCAGGGTCAGTTGAACGCGGTTCTCGCCCGGGTTCAGCGTCACCTGCTGCGACGTGCGGAGCTCCGTGGCCCCGTCGACGGTCGGGCGGGCCGCAGCGGCGAGGGTGTACTCTCCGCCCTGCGCCGCCTCGATGATGCAATCGATGCGGGCCTCGCCTCGGTCGATGTCCGGCGTCACGTGGGCCTGTCTGAGGAAGCTGTCGCCCCGGCCTTCCAGGTATACCGTCTGCCAGATGCCGCCCGTGGGCGTGTACCAGCCCGTCTGCTTGCCGCTGGGCACTTCCGGGTCGGTGACGTCGTGGCTGATCCACGCTTCCTCATGTTCCGGCCGCAGG
>CAYVOE010000362.1:0-5474 GCA_964452795.1 uncultured Nitrospiraceae bacterium | reverse complement strand
CCCGAGGGGGATCGTCTCGCCATTAGCGATCTTTGCTCGTGTATGGCCGCAGTAGCGGAGGCTTCGTCCCGTCCGCTCCCTCCAGGAAGGACATCGATAGTCTGACTGTACCGAATGTTGCGTGGGGCGAAGCCCGCTGAGCCGGGCGATGGCGTCCTTGCGGTGGTAGCCAGTGAGCCAGCGGAACTCGTCGAGCAAGGCCCCCTTTTCGGCGGCCGAGACCGGGGCGTAGTGGGGTGATAGGCGCACAACCGCACATGAAGATTCGCGGGGTAAAATCGCAAATGGCGCTATGATACCCCCGCCGGTAAGATTTTAGATGGCGCTATTCGGTTGCTTGGAAGGGCTTGGATAACTATGATGGTGTATCGGCTCTTTAGAGGCGGACCGGCTGGGCGCATAGGGCAATCGAACGATTCGAGAGAGGGCGCATGGCGGGGGGGAAGATTCCGGCAGAGACAAGGGCGCTATTCGCTTGTGCATCGGTGCGGAAGCGCGAGGAACGACTGGAGCTGCTGCGCGGTGCCTTGGATCGGGGAATCAACCTCGACCGGTTGGTAAGCATGGCGCTTACCAACGACGTGGCGCCCTTGCTGTACCGCGATGCCGTGGCGATGGCGGAGGACGCTCCGGTCGCGCGGGAGCTTTCGGGGCGACTGAAGGGCAACCACGACTTCAATGCCCGGCGGAGCACCGTTCTGTTGCTCGAACTGGCACGGCTTCTTCGCTTGTTTCACCAGAACGGCATTTCGGTAATCCCGTATAAGGGGCCCAGCTTCGCCTTGCGCCACTACGACGCCCCCGGGCTGCGTCCGTGCGGGGACCTGGACCTGTTGGTCGCCGGATCCGATGTGGCGCGAGGGTTGGAACTGCTTCAGGCGAACGGCTACCGCATTCGTTCCCAGGGCGATCGGGTATCCGTCGAAAGCCTCGTCTCGTATGACAACGAGATTACGTTGGATCACCGTGACAATCCCCTTCTGACCACGGAACTGCACTGGAACCTCCTGACGCCCGGCCTGCGCCATCCCCTCTCATGGGACATCCTTTGGCGGGCGTCGCATCCTGCGAAACTGCGAGGGGTACCCACGCGGGCGTTGACCCCGGAGGCCGAATTCGCCGTGATGGCGTTGCATGCGGGTTTGAAGCACCATTGGATGCCCCTCAAGGTGCTGGCCGATATCGCGCGGCTTATCCAACGCCATCCGAAGTTGGACTGGAAGGTTGTCCAGGACCTGTTGCGAGATGCGCCTTCCTGGAAATCGGCCCTGCTGGGAATTGACGGGGCCGTGCGGTTCCTCGGTGCGGAGCTTCCGGAAGGACCGCTGGAAGCTCCACGCGGACGAGGTCGGCACCGAGCCATGCTCGCCGTCCTGACGGGGCGCTACGGGCTTCCCCATCTGGCCTGGCCGTCGTTCAGCGAGTGGCGCGCAGGCTATCGTGAAATCAAACCGGTCGCATCTCGCCCCTTGTCGAGGCTCGAAGAACCCGCGCTGTACGTCTGGGCCAGCCTCACGCCTCAGTATTCGGATCATCAGGTACAGACGGGAAAAAGCGGGATTTGGTCGCGAGCGCGCTATCTGCGACGACCGTGGCGTCAGTTCCGCAAGTACGGCTTCGGTGTGGTGCGACGGGCGGCCGGGTCCGGAGACGCGCGACGGTGACGGTGCGGAGCGACAAAGGCGGGGAAATCCGACTTCGGGAACGGGTCATAGACCCGCCCTCGGGCACGGCGCGTGTCGACTGGGGCGAGTTGTGGGAATACCGGGAGCTTCTGGCCTTTCTCGCCTGGCGCGACATCAAGGTCCGCTATCGGCAGACGTTGCTGGGCTTCGCCTGGGCGATGCTCATCCCTCTCGTCCAGATGGGGATCTTCGCGTTCCTGTTCACCCGTGTGGCAAAGGTCGGTACCGACGGCATGCCCGGTCCGGCATTCTACCTGGCGGCGTTGGTGCCGTGGAACTACTTTGCCGGCGCCACGGCGCTGGCCAGCAACAGCCTCGTAAGTCATGCCGCGTTCCTGACCCGCATCTACGTGCCTCGTTTGGTCATCCCCATGGTGCCCTGCATCGCGGGATTGGTGGACTTCGGGATCGCCGGTTCCATTCTTCTCGGGATGATGGCATGGTATCGCATCTTCCCCACCACTGCCGTGCTGGGGTTGCCCCTGCTCATGGCGGTGGCGGTGCTGACCACGCTGGGCCTGGGCTGCCTCCTGTCCGCGCTCAACGTTCGATACCGCGATGTCCGTCATGCGGTCCCCTTCCTGTTGCAGGTCTGGATGTACCTGACCGTCGTGGTGCCCTTCAGCGTCCTCCCGGAATCGCTCGGGATGTGGCGGTACGCGTTTGGACTGAATCCGATGGTAGGGGTGGTCGAGGGGTTTCGGTGGTGCCTCTTTCATCAGCGGATGGACCCGGAATCGCGTTGGGCCGAAGTCCTGGGCGTCGCCGTTCCCTCCTTTCTTCCGCTGGTCGCGCTGGGCCTGCCCGTAGCCCTCGTCCTGCTTGCCGCGGGAATTCGATGCTTCCTGAACATGGAGCGCACCTTTGCCGATGCCGTGTGAGCGTCGCATATCCGCAGCGCGGAGCCTGGCCTGATGTCCAACACCTTCGCGATCCGCACCGAGAATTTGGGCAAACGCTACGCCCGCGGGCAGCGGCCCGATCTATCGACGTCGTTTCGGGAATGGCTGTCCTCGCAGCCCCGGCGCCTGATATCCGGCATGCAGTCCCGCGCTCGGCGTGCGGCGCCCGAGGCAGACGACGGCATGTTCTGGGCGTTGCGGCATCTCAATCTCGAGATCGCCCAAGGTGAGCTGGTGGGGCTCATCGGACCCAACGGTGCGGGCAAATCCACCTTGCTGCGGGTGCTTTCGCGCATCACGAGGCCCACCGAAGGACGCGCCCGGGTGCGGGGTCGCATTCGAGCGCTCCTGGAAGTCGGGACGGGGTTCCACCCCGAGCTGACCGGCCGCGAAAACATCTACCTCAACGGTGTGATACTCGGCATGGGCAAGCGGGAAATCGACCGAAAGTTCGACGAAATCGTTTCGTTCGCCGAAATCGGCGATTTCCTCGATACCCCCGTAAAGCGATATTCCACGGGAATGTACGTACGGCTGGGCTTCTCCGTGGCGGCCCATCTCGAGCCCGAGATCCTGCTGGTGGATGAAGTGCTGGCCGTGGGAGATATCCGCTTCCAGAGACGCTGTCTGGGCAAGATCGAGAGCGTTACGGGCGAGGGCCGGACCGTAATCTTCGTTTCCCACAACATGCAGATGATCCGCCGTCTGTGCCATCGCTCGATCTGGCTGGAAAAGGGAAAGATCCGGGCCGACGGCCCCACCTCCGAAGTGGTCGCCGCCTATCTGTCCCAGGCCTCGCGGCTCCCGTCGAGCGCGTGGCTCCGGGAAAGCGACCACTCCGTGTATCGGGAGAAGGTGGATATCCTCAAAGTGGACCTCCTGGATGACGAGGGGGAGCCGGTTGCAGCCCTCATGGTGGATCAGCCTTTTTCCTTCCGGGTGATCTTCCGGGTTCGAGACGCTTCCCAGCGCTACAAGGTGGACCTCCTGTTGAAAGGTCCGGGGGGCGCCCTGGTGGCTACGCTCTACAGCCTCAACGACGGGCTTCCGCTGATCGCGGCCCACGCCGGGCAGCGGCTGGCGGTTGTCTGCCGAAGCCGCAACATCCTTCTGGGAGGGGAGTACGGTCTCGACGTCTGTGTCCGTACGGCCGACGGCACCGTCGTGGCCCAGGTGGAAGGCATCGATTACCGCGTGGAATCCGTCTCCGTTGCGCGCTCCGTGGAGCTGACGCCGGGACTGGTTCGCCTGGACGCGGACTGGTCCGTGGCGCCCCTGCCGGCGGACGACTCGACCACGCTCCGCACCACGTCGTAGAGCCGGTTCACGTTCGTCGTCGGATCGCAGAGCCGCGAAGCGTGGATCGGACCCTTTTCCCGTGCACGACGGCGCACCTCGGGATCCGTAAGGACCCGGCGCAGCGCCTCCGTCAGGGCGTACGGGTCACGGGGAGGAACAAGGATGCCGCATCCTTCGCCCACGGCTTCTCGTGCGCCTCCGAAGTCGGTGGTGATGACCGGCAGCCCGGCGAACTCCGCCTCGATGTAGGACATTCCGAAGGATTCGGTTTCCGTGTTGGGCTGACAGAGAACATCGGCGGCCCGAAGCAGGTGCGGCACATCGGTCCGCTGGCCCAGAAAACAGACTCGCCCCTCGACCTCCAGCGATCGCGCCAGTTCCTTGAGCTCCGCCAGGTAGGCGTGCTCTTGTTCGCGCTGGGGCCCTCCCACGAACCACACCCGCCAATTCGACAGGTCCCGCAGCCGGGCCACGGCCCGCAGGAGTTCCCGGTGCCCTTTCATTGGTTCGAGTCGTGCGGCATGCACCACCACGAGCTCATCGTCTTCGACTCCGTGGGCGCGGCGAAAGGCGCGACGTTCGAGGGCGGTCCCTCCGAGACTCGGGGGAAGGGCGGGATAATACACCACCGATCCGGGCACCCCCGGGAAGAGGTGGGCGGAGGTGGCTTCCATATGTCGGCTGTTGTAGATGATGTGATCCGGCGGGACCTGGCTGGCCCACCATTCCCACACGGGTGGTGTCACGCCGTGTGTATAGAGGAGACCGGGGATGCCTCGTTGACGGGGAATGGCCCCGAATATTGCCTGAACCATCAGCATGTGGCAGATGACGGCATCGCAAGCAACGGCATCCAGGACGTGGTTCAGGCGCTCGCGGATTTCCGAAGTCTTCCTCGAGAGGCCCTCCTTCGCGTCCCCGAGAATATGCACGCCCACGCCGGCTTTCCGCAGTTCATCGGCGAGCCTGCCGTCGAAGGCCAGCGCGAATTCCGGCACCAGGAAAGGACACACCGCGCGGTGCCGAGCCAGCATGACCAGCGCGGTCTCGACCCCTCCATACATGTATCCATTGGCGACATGAAGGACGCGAAGGACCGGTCTAGCCGGTTTGACGTCGTTGCGCATGGAATCTCCTCGGATCGAACGTGGAGTAACGTCCGTTCTCGTCGTAGCCCGAGCGGGTGAGACGTCCGAAAATGAACTCGTCGATGGCCGACCCGACGTCCAGATAACGATTGGTGGGATTGCGCTTCCACATGCGCGCCGCCGCCACTTTCGCCAGAGGTCCTCCGGAGATCAGGAACAAGGTCGACTGGTGTCGCTCGGCCAGCGCTTCGAAGCCCTCGCCCAGCGCTGTGTAATCCCGCTCCCATCGGTTCGCGCAATCGGCGGGCATGGGATACCGCTCGATTACGGGAAACGGCAGGGTGATGGAGGCGGGAGCCCGTTCGCTTACCATGAGAACCACCGGCTCCGACAGGTTTCCCAACATCCGCCGAAAGACGGGATAGTTCGCGTTGATGAAGAGGCAGGCAAAGGTGATGAGCGACGCCGGCTGCCGGGTGCGTTTCAGGGCCCACGCCATC
>CAYVOE010000361.1:0-5476 GCA_964452795.1 uncultured Nitrospiraceae bacterium | reverse complement strand
TCAGAGGCGCCTAGACGAGGTCCAGCGCCGGGGGTCCGCTCCTCGCAATGACGGGGAGGGGGAGGGCTTATGAGAGCATCGAGCGCAGTCCTCGTAGGCTTACGACGGGTGAGGCGAATGTCGATGCCGCAACGGGCCCGTCGAATGATCGACCTGAATGTGTACGTATGTATCCCCTTCGGGGAAAAGATGGTGGGGGCGGTCGTGATCCCAGGGTGGCGCTCGCTTACGCTCGCTGACCCTGGGCTAAATCATGTATCCCCTTCGGGGAATTTTCCCCTGCGGACTGTGATGCCAGAACGGTCGGGTCATTGGTCGGGCGGTATTGGTGCGTATCTGTCCCCTTCGGGAAATCGTCGGGCCGGATCGGGCGGATTTCGGGGGTTGGAACTCGCGGTACCTGGATTCGCTATAATGGGGTTCGTGCGTCTCGGCGTCGGCGGAGTCGCGCATGTGAGCGGATGATACGGCGACTGGATAGCGGCCAAAGGGGGCAGTAACTTCCGATGTGCAACACCGAAATCTCCCGGAGGCTCGCGGCGCTCTCCTTCCCTGCCCTTGAAATCCCCGGCTCCGAAGGGGGAACCATACTGGCTGCGGCGGCGGGCGGCCGCGTGTTGCGGCTGACCGGTCCTCGGGGGACGGATTTCCTCTGGCTCCATCCCGACCTGGCGCAAGGGAATGCGGTGCCGGCCGATCCCGCCAGCGGTTGGCGGAACCTCGGCGGAGACCGCACGTGGATCGCCCCTGAATACGACCTTTTCGCTCAAGACCCCGCCGATCCATGGAACACCTACCGGGTTCCGTCGTCCTTCGATCCGGGTTCCTATGAAATCGGCCGCGACGCCGCAGGCATCGGCATGTCGGCCGAGTGTACCGTGAGAAACCATCGCCTCAAGGCCGAAGGCCGGATTCGGGTGGAGAAACACGTCGAGGCGCGGCCCCGTCCCCCCGAGGCGAAGGACGCGGCCGATGTGGAATACATCGGCTACGGTCAGACCACCACCCTGCGTCTCCTGGATTCGACAAGTCCCGTCCTGCGCCTGGGGCTGTGGCACCTCGCGCAATTGCCGTCTCCGGGGGAAATGCTGGTCCCCACGCACCGGCCTGCGCATCCGCGGATCTATTTCGGGTCCGCCGACGACGGGCAGATCGCGGCCGACGACGGCGGGGTCCGGTTCCGGGCCAACGGCCGAAAATCCTGCAAGATCGGGATCCGGGCCGACGCGGTGACGGGTCGGACGGGATTCGTCCGCCGGTATGAAGACGGATCCGCCGTGCTGGTGGTGCGCGACGCGGTCGTGATGCCCCAGAAAACCTACGTGGATCCTCCCTGGGACAACCTGGAGGAAACGGGCTACGCGATCCAGTGTTTCAGCGCCGGAGCGGCCCATTCCTTTGCGGAGTTGGAGTACCACTGTCCCGCCGTGGGCAACGGCGCGGGTGCCGATACCTACACCGACCGCAGCGAACTCTGGGGTTTTCGAGGGGACGCCGCCGCGGTCGCCGCATTGACCGAACAGCTCCTGGGGATGACCTTCGCCCGGGAGTAACCCTCAACGGAGAAGAAAGTCGAATGCCGAGGATTCGAATGGTGCTCCTTGCCCTGGCCGCCTGCGTGCCCGCCTGCGTTTCGACGCCGCCGCACACGCCCGGCGTAGCCGAAGAAGTGGCCTTTATCGCCGATGTGGACGGTTCCGAGGAACACTTCATGGTCATCCGGCCGCCGAAACGGTCGCGGGACGCGCTCATCGCGCTTCACGGCCACGGTTCCGACCGGCGCCAGTTTGCACTGGACGAGCGCGACGAGTGTTCCGCCGCCCGCGACGTGGCCGCGAAGTACAACATGTGGTTTATCTCGCCGGACTACCGCGCCCCCACGTCCTGGATGGGTCCCAAGGCGGAAGCCGATATGGTTCAGATCATCGACATCTTGAAGCGCGACTACGGGATTCGGCGGGTGTTCCTGTGCGGCGGCTCGATGGGCGGCACCTCGGCCCTCACCTTCGCCGCGCTGCACCCGGACCTGATCGCCGGGGTGGCGTCGATGAACGGCACCGCCAACCACGTGGAATACGAGAATTTCCAGGACGCCATTTCCGAGTCTTTCGGAGGCACCAAGGAAGAAGTCCCGGAGGAATATCGAAAGCGAAGCGCGGAATTCTTCCCCGAACGGTTTACCATGCCCGTGGGCATCACGGCCGGTGCTCAGGACGACGTGGTGCCGCCGGACAGCGTGGTGCGCCTCGCCAAGGAACTCGAAAACCGAGGGCGCGACGTATTGCTGATTTACCGCGAGGACGGAGGCCATTACACCACCTACGAGGACGGGTGCCGCATCATCGAGTTCGTGGTGGAAGCGGCGTCGAAGTAGTCGTTTCACAGCGGTTCACAAGGAGTTGTTCATGTCGAGAGCGCTTGTAGGGTGCCTGTTGGGGGTCGCGACGATGGGGTGGGTTCCGGCCGCCGCCGACGAGGCCGACACGTGGAAGAACTTCGCCTATGAGGTCGGAGAGACCGAGCTGGTCCTCTCCCACGGCGAATGCCGGCTTCCTGTAAGCCTCCTCAGCCCCCGCTTCGTGTTTGAAGACGGGACTATCGTGGAACCCGCCGCACCGACCGGCCGGGAAGGCGACCTCGAGGCCGAAGGCGGGCTCGAGTTGACATATTCGGCGTTAAAGATAAACCAGGTGGAATCCCTCGAAGCCCGCATGACCCTCAAGGCGTCGCCCGAGGAAGGCGTCCTGCGCAAGACGGTGTCGGTTCGCCTCGTAGGCGGGTCGTCGGGCCGGATCCTCCGCGAAGCGGTGTTGGATTCGGTCGACATGGACCGTGCGGGCCGGGCGGATCGGCAGACCGTCTTCCTCGAGCCCCAGAGCTATCCCATCTTCTTCAAGGGATTCTTCGCCGGGGTCGAGTATCCCGTGGCTTCGACGCGAATCGAAGATTCCCAGGCCGTTATCGCCCACATGCCCGGCGCTCGGCTCGAGCCGGGGCAGTGGTATGAGTGCCGCACGGCGGTCTACGGCGCGACCCCGTCCGGCGACGAGCACCGCCGCTTCCGCGACTACATCACGTCGCACCTTCCCGAGCCGCCCGAGTACCGGATCGTCTACGACCACTGGCTGACCACGAAGCTGGTGTATTCCGAGCAGGAGATGGTCGACCTACTGAAATTGCTGAAGACCCGGCTCTACGACGACGGCGGGCCGGGGCTCGACTTCTTCCGCATCATCTGCGTGTGGTCCGACCCGGAATCGATCTGGGAGATCGACCGCGAGCGCCTGCCCCGGGAATTCGCGCCGTTCCGGGAAGTGGCGGAATCGATGGAGTGCGACCTCGGCCTGTGGATCTCGCCCGCGAGCTGCTACCCCTTCGCGCAGAACCCCGAATGGGCCCGCGACCACGGGTACGAGACCTACGTCACCGAGGCGGAGGGCGTCAGCGACGTCGTTCAGGCCTGCATGGCCGGCGAACGGTATCGCTCGGAATTCAAGGCCAACCTGTTGCACGCCGTCACGAACAACGACGTCAAGCACATACAGTTCGACGGATACCGGTTCGAATGCACGGCATCCGACCACGGCCACGAGCCGGGGCGCCTGTCGTGCGAGGCGGTAGCGGACGGGTTCCTGGAAGTCGTGCGGGCCGTGCGCGAGGCCGTGCCGGGCATACACCTCCATTGCGCCTACGGCTCGAATCCCAGCCCGTGGTGGCTCTTCGACCTCAACACCACGCTGGTCCATTACGGCGCCGACGCGCCCTACGGCCGGGTGCCCGCCCCGGTGTACTTCGACAGCTACACGACGGCGCGCGACCGGGCCTACCTCCAGGCGGCCACCTACGTCTTCACACCCATTGCCGCCCAGGACGTGTACGGCTTCTACGACCACTCGCCCGACCCCATGGGCAACGACCTCATCATGTCGACCCTGCGGGGGCATCTGCTGTCGTCGGTCATCGTCCATCCGGGATACCGGACCGACGACGACTGGGCAGCCATCCGGCGGGCGCTGAACTTCGCCCGCGACCGCAGTGGCCAGCTCGTGAACACGGAGCCCCTGCTGCCGGTCTCGTGGCAGGGCGGCCGCGTGCCCATACTCAACAACGACCCCATGCCGCGGGAACCTTACGGCTACGCCCACTGGGACGAGAAGGAGGCTCTGGTCATTCTCCGCAACCCGTGGATCGTTCCGCAGACCTACGAGCTTCCCCTGGCGGGCCGCCCTTACACGCCCGAAGGAAAGAACCTCGCCGCCGTGGGGCTCTTCCCCGAGCCGCGCGATTACGGACGCAAGCTCGGTGACTCCGTGAAAGTGCCTCTGGCCCCCTACGAGACGGTGGTGCTGTCGATCCGGGCCGACGCCGGCTCGTCCGATCTGCCCAAGGCGAAGGACCTGCTCGCCGATCCGGTCCGCGCCCACGTCACGGAGAAGGAACTTACCCGCGTGGCCTACGAGGACGGCGACGAGGTCTTCGGCGCCGGACGGACAAGCCTCGTGGGCGATGCCGACGGCGCCGTGGCGCTGAAACTTTCGGCCGAGGTGGACATCGCGGCGCCCCGCGGACAGCTCCTGATCCTCATCGAGGATTCGAAACCGCCCGTGGACCCCATCGGCCGCATCGTGGTGAACGGCGTGGAACGCGAGGCCGAGTACAGTCCGTCCGAGGTGGGCTGGGCCGCGGACGTGCCGCCCCGTCCCGAACACTGGCTGTTCCTCATCGTACCGCTCGACAGCGGCCCGCAGACCATCGGCCTCGACCTCCTCGATCGCAGCCGAACCGGCACGCTCTCGGTATGGGTCCTGGCGAAGAAAGACGCGCCGGAGGACGCCGAGGCCCTGCCCTGCGGTCTGCCCTATCCGGAAGACATGAACCTGGGTTCGGTCTGCCTGCTCGAACCGGTCGATTTGGCCTCCGCCGAACTCCCCGAGAAGACGGAGGCTCGGCCCTTCCGAGAAATCGATGGGATCTATCTCGATGACGCGGGGATGACCCTCCAGGCCGAAGAAGGCGTGGTTATTAAGCGCCGGACCAATGTTGCCGAAGCGCCCCTGGCCGTCCGGGGCGAGTTCTTCCTGCGCGGCGTGGGCATGAAGGCGCCGGGGACCCTTCGTGTTCCCCTCGAAGGCAAGTACACCCGGTTCCAGGGGCGCGTGGGCGTCGACCAGGGCATGGCGCCCTACGACCAGACCCGGCTCCGTTTCGCGGTGATCGTCGACGGCAAGAAGCGCTGGGAGTCGGAAGTCATGAGCCGGTACGACCCCGCCGTGCCCGTGGACGTCGACCTGTCGGGCGCCCAGACCCTGGAGCTGGTCGTGGAAGACCCCGTCCAGGGGTACGAATTGAACCCCGTCTACCACACCAACTACGGCAACTGGTGCGATGCCCGCTTGATGCGCTAGTAGTCCGCCGGGACGAGCGATCGACCCTTCCCCGGGGCGACGGGCCATAGGCGCAAGCCGCCGGCCCCGTC
>CAYVOE010000360.1:0-5527 GCA_964452795.1 uncultured Nitrospiraceae bacterium | reverse complement strand
AGCCCGTGGGTGCCCTTGAGGGACAGGTCGAGCACCACGAGATCGGGCCGGGTGGTCTCGACCAGGCGCAGCGCCTCCTCCGCGCTCTCGCATTCGCCGCAGATCTCGAGGTCGGGCTCGTCGGCGATGAGCTGCTCCAACCCCATCCGCACCATGGGATGGTCGTCCACGGTCAGGATCCGGTACGGTCGTTCAGGGGCTTGCATGCAACTGGCCTTCCGGTTCCCGCTCGCGCAGCGCGGGCTGCTCGCCCGTGTCGGGTCCAAGCCGGCACGCCACGCAGGTGCCGCCGCGCTCGCCGGATTCGATGTGCAAGACGGCGCCGATCGCCTCGGCCCGGTCGCGCATGGTGCGCATTCCCTGGCCCGTATGGCTCGTCGTGCTTCCGTTGATGCCGATCCCGTCGTCGCAGACCCGAAGCAGGACGGCGGCGCCTTCCCGGGCCAGCGTCACCGAGATGTTCTGCGGCCGGGCATGGCGGACCGCATTGGTGAGGGCTTCCTGGGCGATGCGGAAAAGGTGGATGGCCGTGGCGTTGTCTTCGATGCACACCGGGGCGGGGCAGTCGAGGCGCACGGCGATGCCGTTCTCGGCGCCGACCCGGCTCACGAGCTGTTCCAGCGCCACCCGCAGTCCGTCGGGATCGGGCTCGACGGGTGAAATGCCTTTGATGGCCGCCTGCACGTCGGCCTGGGCGCGGCGGATGCCTTCCACCATGTCGGCGGCGCGCTTGGCCTCGGGAATGCCGAGGCCGTGGAGGCGTTTGGCCAGGCTCTCGGCCATGCACCGCAACCCGGTCAGGTCCTGGCCGATGCTGTCGTGGAGGTCGCGCCGGATCCGCTCCCGCTCCCAGGTCTTGATGTAGCGCATCCGCTCTTCGGCCTGCCGCCGTTCCGTCACGTCCCGGGCGTTCAAGATGATGCCGTGGAGGGTGGGATCGTCGAGCATGCCCCGAACGATGCCCTCGAGATTGCGCCACGAGCCGTCCCGGTGCCGCACGCGCACCTCGATGTGCCCCCGTTCGCGCGTGGGCTGCGAAACCTCGCGCAGGATCGCCCGGGCCAGGGCCGTGTCGTCGGGATGAAGCGCCGCGAAGACGGAGCGCCCCACGGCCGCCTCGGGACTGTAGCCCAGGGCGCGGCGCAGGGAGGCGCTGGCGAAGCGGATCGTCCCGTCCTCCTCGAGCACGGCGATGATGTCCGTGCCCTTTTCAATGAGCGCCCGGAACCGCTTCTCGCTGGCCCGCAGTTCGCGCTCGCTCGACACCAGCGCCGCTTCCACGCGTTTCCGTTCCGCGATCTCCTCGGTCAGGCGGCGATGCTCGCGGATCAGGTTCTCCCGCATTTCCCCGGCTTCCACGCCGGCGTAGTAGAAGGCATTCAGCAACAGCAGCAGCCCCGCAAGGAGGAAGAAGTCCTGGCCCGGCCCGTTGTACTCCGAAGCGGCGCCCAGCAGGGGCACGCCGTCGAAGAGAGGCAACCCGGCGGTGAGGGAAAGCATCTGGGAGAACACGCAGACGCACACCCCCAGCACCAGCGTCCGCCGGACCCGTTTGCCGCTCGCCACGCTGTAGAGCACGCGAATGGTGGTGAGCATGATGGCCAGCGCGGCCAGAAGGACCACCACGTCGAAAAGCGGCCCCTCTTCCACCCGCCGGGCCAGCAGGACCAGCATCAGAATGAGCACCGTGCCGCCCACGGGAGACGCCATGCGCCGGCGCGCGTACCGGGTGCCGGCAATGCCCCCCTTGCCGAGGCCGGCGGATTCGCCTCCCCGCGAGGAACGGGCGATGATCACCGCCAGCACCGTGCCCAGGAACCCGTAAGGCGCCACGTAGGTGGACCCGAGCACGTGCACGTCGTGAAGGTTGCCGGCGAAGAGGAGCAGGCCGGTGGCGCCCAGGGCCAGGGCGAGGCGCCGCTCGCCGCGACGATAGAGGCCGATGCAGGCATAGACGCAATAGGCGACGGCCAGGACGAAGGTCGCCTCCATCAGGCCCCGCACGGGGCCGGAAGCGACCCGCCACTGCACGATGGCCTTGCCCCAGGGGAGATCCACGACGGACACGGATTTCACGTCGGAGAAAAACAGCCCCAGAGGACTGGCGACATGAAGAATCAGCACCGCGGCGTGGGCGGCCGTCAAGGCCCAAAGAACGGCCATCGGCCGCCGCTCGGTCCGGTACGCCGCGAACCAGACGAAGGCGATCTGGCTCAGGATGGGGAGGATCAGCACCCATTTGAGGGTGAACATGTGAACCGGGGGAGCGCTCCCGGCCTTGTACGACGCCAGGCCGGCCATGGCCCACCCCACCACGAGGAAGGCCAACACCGTGAGCACGGCCCGGATGCCGTTCTTGCGCCGGCTCCCCGTGCGCATGAGGTGGTCGAAGGCGGCGTACAGGCACAGGCCCGCCACAAAACAGAACAGAGGCGCTACCAGCCCCGAATCGGGCACCGATAGCACGGTTGACGGGCTCTTCGATTCATCCATCGCCAGGAAGTCCCCCTTCCCGCAGGCCCCGGGGCTCCGCGCCCGCACGCCGTTTGGGCGGATCGGCCCGGGAAGACACCCCTAGCTTACCCTGTAACATGAACGGCGTCAATGTTTTCGAGGCTCAGGGGTAGGGGATTCCCCTACACGCAGAGGCAGGGAATCCCCGATTGTGCGATTCGACCCGGGGCTGGCAAGATCAGGCTGCTCGAAGCGGATTTCGCCTCCGGAGCGCAGGGGCTCAGGGGGGCCCTGTGGCAACCCGCGGGGCGCCGATTCGATGCGTGGGGTATTATCTTCGATTCATCGGAAGAGGAGGGACATGTCCATGAGACAAAAAGGCTTTACGCTGATCGAGCTGTTGGTGGTCATCGCCATCATCGGTATCCTCGCGGCCATCCTGCTCCCGGCGCTGTCGCGGGCCCGGGAAGCCGCCAACCGCGCCACCTGCCAGAACAACCTCAAGCAGTGGGGCGTCGTCTTCAAGATGTACGCAGGCGAGCACAAAGGCAAGTTCCCTCCGGGAGCGAACGGCGCCCGCTACAACGATCCCCTGCGGGCCCGGGCCTGCGCCGCGCCCCAGGGTACGGCCATCTATCCCGAGTACCTGACGGACCTCAACCTGTTCTTCTGCCCTTCCAGCACCATTAAGCCGGAACAGTACATCGACTGCCCGGGCGGTAGCTGGTGCATCAACGACCCGAGCCACCCGCGGTACGGCGAGGTCGACGTGATGGGCATCTCCCACATGAGCGGCAACTACTTCTACTACGGCTGGACGGCCGAGAACCATCACGTCTTCGGCACCATGGGCAAATGCGCCGAAATCACCGTGGACTGGCAGGTCAACGGCCATCCCGGCATGGACATGGACATCAACGTCGTCCAGATGGCGACGCTCGGCTTTGGCAGCGTGGCGGGGCTTCAGCAGTGGCTCGACGATCGGTCCATCAGCGGCGGCCTGCCGGCGGGCAGCATCCTGGTCATGGGCAATGCCGGCGGCGGCACCATCATGCGGCTGAAGGAAGGCATCGAGCGGTTCATGATCACCGACATCAACAACCCGGCCGCGGGCGCCCAGGCCCAGAGCACCATTCCCATCATGTTCGACTCGATTGAAGGCGCGCGCATCGGCGTGGGCCGCGTCGAGCGGTTCAACCACGTGCCGGGCGGCGGCAACGCCCTGTACATGGACGGCCACGTCGAGTTCAGCCGGTACCCGGCCGACAAGTTCCCCTACTCGCGGGAGCACGCCATCCTCGGACGCGGCCTGTAAACCTTTACAATCCCTCGATTTACACGGGAGCGGGCTCGGGCGAACGCCCGGGCTCGCTCCCGCCTTTTTGGGGCGGAACGGACGCGCGACGCCCCTTGCCGAAATCCCGCCCCGACGGCCGTATTCCCCCGTGTGCAGCGGCCCGGTTTTCATGCTATGATGTCGGGAGCCTCCCGGTGTAAGGCGGTTGCGGCGGATCTGCCGATCGTCTTGCCCGGGGGAATTGTTCTCGCGATCCGAACGCGGGTGCCCCGCCGTTCGGATCGATGAGCGTCACACTCGCGCCCGGATTCCCGGGGACATGTGGGCAATCCGGACGAACGAGTCGGCATCGAGACAGGGGTGGATCGCCGGCGCGCCCGAGCCCCGCGGTCCGGAAAAGGAGGGGACGCCCATGAGACCCCAGGGGTTCACGCTCGTTGAACTGCTGGTCGTGATTGCCGTCCTCGGAATCCTGGGAGCCCTTCTCCTGCCCGCCCTTTCCCAGGCCCGCGAGGCGGCCAATCGCGCCGTATGCCAGAGCAACCTCAAGCAGATGGGGTTGGTGTTCAAGCTCTACGCCAACGAGAACTCCGGACGCTTCCCGCCGGCCATGACCGAGTGGATCGCGGAGGAGGCCGCCCTCAACCCCGCGTATAACCGGAATTCCACCAAGGCCTTGCCCGATCCGGTCCGGCTTTATCCCGAATACCTCACGGACGTGGGGATATTGTTCTGTCCGTCGGCCGTCGTGAAGCCGGAAGACCTTATCACGTGCCCCGGCGGCTCCTGGTGCAACCCCCGCACGGGCCTCCTCGACCCCAACTATTTCCAGGACAAGCGGGGCTACCTCTATTACGGGTGGATGGCCGAAACGCCGGCCGTATGGCTCACCATGGTGTCCGCCCTCGCCCGGGTGGACAACCACTGCCGCCACCTGCCCTATCCGGGAAACATCGCCTACGTGGATCGCGACGTGGAATGGACCCGCGTGCCCTGGACCGAGTTCTTCGCCGAGTTCTCCGATTCCCTGGTCAAGCGGGGCTGGCCTCCGGACGCGCTTCAGCCCAGCGGCAACGGCGGCTCGAACACCCTCTACCGGATTCGGGAAGGCGCCGAGCGCTTTTTCATTACCGATATCAACAACCCCGCCGCCGGGAATCGGGCCCAGTCCGAGATGGCGGTCATGTGGGACCACATCGAGATGGGCCTCCCGTACCTGGCCGACCGCATCCTGCGATACAACCACCTTCCCGGCGGGGTGAACGCGTTGTACATGGACGGCCACGTCGAATGGGTGCAGTACCCGGCGGAACGGCACCCCTGCACCCCGTTCAACGCCATCGGCGGCGGCTGGTAACCCAACGGTCCCGGCCCGATGGGCGTTGTGTCGTTGACCCTCCGCGGCATAGGTGGCTATACTTGCGTTGTTTGGATCCCGTGGAGCTATGGCGCGGTCGCCGAATCCCCCGGCCTGGGGCGGGAACGGAGATGGAAGCTCCACCGAGTGTCTTCCCCTTTGAAAAATACGAATCGATGAGGACTTATCCTATGGCAATTACGGAAGCGGGTCTCGATTACAAGGTCGCCGACATCAGCCTGGCGGACTGGGGCCGCAAGGAAATCGAGATGGCCGAGAAGGAGATGCCGGGCCTGATGGCGATCCGCGAGCGCTATGCGCCGGGTCAGCCGCTCAAGGGCGCCCGGGTCACCGGCTCGCTCCACATGACCATCCAGACGGCGGTGCTGATCGAGACCCTGACGGCCCTGGGCGCGGAG
>CAYVOE010000359.1:0-5529 GCA_964452795.1 uncultured Nitrospiraceae bacterium | reverse complement strand
CCGAACTACGACGGGAGAGAACTGGAGCCGGCGGTATTGCCTTCGGCCATCCCCAATCTGCTGCTGAACGGCTCGAGCGGCATCGCCGTGGGCATGGCGACCAACTGCCCGCCCCACAACCTGCGCGAGGTCTGCGACGCCGTCGTCCACTACATCGAGAACCCCGAGGCGACCACCGAGGACCTCATGCAGTTCGTGCAGGGGCCCGACTTCCCGACGGGAGGCACGATCTACGGGGTGGACGGCCTGCTCGAGGCCTACCAGACGGGCCGCGGCCGGGTGACGGTGCGGGCCAAGGCGGTGGTGGAGCACGACAAGAAGTCCGGCAAGGACATGATCGTGGTCCAGGAGATCCCCTACCAGGTCAACAAGGCGCGGCTCATCGAGAACATCGCGGACCTGGTGCGCAACAAGGCGGTCGAGGGGATCACGGATCTGCGGGACGAATCCGACCGCGAAGGCATGCGCATCGTGATTGAGGTGCGCAAGGGCGACGAGCCCCAGGTGATCCTCAATCAGCTTTACAAGCACACCCAGATGCAGGACACCTTCAGCATCATCATGCTGGCGCTGGTGCGCAACCAGCCCCGGGTGCTGTCGCTGCAGGAGATGATCTACTACTACGTCCAGCATCGGGCGGAAGTGGTTCGGCGCCGGACCGAGTACGATCTGCGCCAGGCGGAAGACCGGGCCCACATCGTGGAAGGTCTGCTCAAAGCCATCGACGTCATTGACGAGGTCATCGCCACGATCCGGAGCTCGGAGAACGTGGACGTGGCCCGGCAGGCCTTGATCGATAAGTTCGGCTTCAGCATCGTCCAGGCCAACGCCATTCTGGCCATGCGTCTGCGGGCGTTGACGGGGCTGGAGCGCGAGGAGCTCGAGCGGGAGTACAACGACCTGCTCAAGCTGATCGCCAAGCTCAAGCATATCCTGTCGAGCGAGCGGACCATCCTGGCGGAAGTGCGGCGCGAGGTGCTCGAGGTCAAGGAGAAGTACGGCGACGACCGGCGCACGCAGATCACGCGGAAGACGCGCGAGTTCCGGATCGAGGACCTCATCGCCGACGAGCCCATGGTGGTGACGGTTTCGAACGACGGGTACATCAAGCGCCTGCCCGTGGCCACGTACCGCAAGCAGAAGCGGGGCGGTAAGGGCGTGGCGGGGATGGACACGAAGGACGAAGACTTCGTCCGAGACCTGTTCATCGCGTCGACGCACGAGTACATGCTGTTCTTCACGAGCAAGGGCAAGGTGTACTGGCGCAAGGTCCACGAGCTTCCCAAGGCGAGCCGTACGGCGCGGGGCCGGGCCATGGCCAACGTGCTGGACCTGGCGGTGGACGAGAAGGTGACGGTGTGCCTGCCGGTGCGCGACCTGGGCGAGGAAGACAAACAGGTGTTCTTCGTGACGTCCAAGGGCATCGTGAAGCGCACCCCGCTCAAGGACTTCAGCAACCCGCGCTCCACGGGGATCCGGGCGATCAACCTGGACGCCGACGACATGGTGATCGACGTGGCGGTAACGTCCGGCCACGACAACATCCTGCTGGCCACCTATCTCGGCCAGGCCATCCGCTTCCCGGAGACGGACGTGCGCAGCATGGGCCGCACCGCCGGCGGCGTCATCGGCATCCGGCTGGCCAAGGACGACCGGGTCGTGGGTATGTCCATTGCCGATGAAGACGGCACGGTCCTGACGGTCACGGAAAACGGGTTCGGCAAACGGACCACCGTCAGCGAGTACCGTCTCCAGCATCGGGGCGGTTCGGGCATCATCAACATCAAGACCACCCAGCGCAACGGGAACGTGGTGAGCATGCTCACGGTGACCGACGACGACGAGGTGGTGTTGGTGGCGACGGACGGCGTGGTGATGCGCATGGGCGTCAAGGATCTGAGAAAGATTGGGCGCAACACCCAGGGCGTCAAGATGATGGTGCCGGGCGAAGGGGCCAAGGTCAGCGCCGTGGCCCGCGCGGTTCCCGAGTCGAAGGAAGACCGCATGACCGAGGAAGCGGAAGCGGCCAACAGCAACGGCACGGCCGACGACGAGGACTTCGAGGACGACACCGACTGATCGGGCGCTATAGCCCGGGCGAACGAATGATCCCGGAGGCAGACAACCTGCCTCCGGGTTTTTTCGTGTCTCGCCGCTGGCGGAGACGCCGCGCGGGCCTATCCGCCGGAATGGCCGTGGGGATCGGTGTCGAGGTATTCCGGATGGTCCATGGGCACGAACTCGTTCACGGCCTCCCAATTGAACTCCTCGTCGAAGGGGTCGAAGGCCTTCTGCGGGTCGAAGATCTCCGGGTTCACGGGCAGGGCGTTGTACGGGGCGTCGTTGTCGGGCGCTGCGGTGAAGAGGTCGCTGAGATCGGAGGCGAAGGCGTCGTACTGGTTCAGCGGCGGCAGCCCGTGGATGAGGAAGATGGTCTTGAGGATGCTGGCGATGCTGACGTGGGTATGGGAGATGTGGCCCTTCTTCGCGTAGGGGCTGATGACCATGCAGATGGAGCGGTGGGCGTCCACGGAGTCGCGGTACCCCTGGGCGTCGTCTTCGGTGACGAAGATGACCGTTTCCTTCCACCAGGGGCTGTGGCTGATGAGCTCGACGAGACGGCCGAGGGCGAGGTCGTTGTCGCTCATGTAGGACGCCCAGAAGGGATATCCGTCGTCGGGCCGTTCGCCGGACCCGTGGTCGTTGGGGAGCATGACGGTGATGACGGACGGGAAAGGTTCGCGTCCCGAAAGCCACTTCTCCTCGAAGTCCTTCTGGAACATGTCCATGCGGAACTGGTCGGGGATATTGGTGTTGTAGGTGGCGTAGGAACGGCTGGTGTTTACGTAGAGCGCCTGGGGCATGGGGTAGTTCACATGGAGCCGGATGCCGGTGAACTTGTCCTGCTGCTCCTGGTCGTGGTAGGCGAACTCGAAGCCGAGACCGAAATTGAAGAACCGGATGCCGTTCCGGTCGAAATGTTCCCAGATGGACCCGGCTTCGTTGTAGTCTTCGGGATAAATGGCGCCGGAAGCGCCGATAAAGGCGAAGTTTCCGGGCCCCTCTCCTCGGGCGCCTTCGCCGATCTTGGCCTCCATGAACTCGTTGGGATAGGTGCCCACGAGCCAGCGGTGGCCGTCGGTGGAGTGGTCGGAATCGCAATAGAAGTTGTCGGAGATGGCGAACCGTTCGGCGAGGGCCACGTGGTTGGGCATCAGCAGGGCCTGCGACACCTTGCGCGAGCCGTCCTCGTTCACCACGTCGACCGGGCGGCCCAGGCGACACAGTTCGGGGTCGCCCCGCCCCCCGGGCATGGCGCCGAAGATTTCGTCGTAGGTGCGGTTCTCCTTGGCGACGTAGATCACGTGTTTGATGGGGCTTTTCCAGGCGCCGGTCACGGGCGGGACGGGATGTCCTTCCGGCCGCGGGTCGGATTCGCGGGAGGCGAACCGCACGTTGTTCTCGACGACCTGGCGGGTGAGCTCGGCGAGTTCCGCATCGTCGGGGACGGGCAGCACCTGAAGGTACCCGCGCATGAGATCGCCCACGCCGGTGGGATCGCCCGGCTTGTGGCCCGGCCCCGCGTTGGGACCCGACCCGATGCCTTTGGCGTTGGCCACGTAGAGCGTGCGGCCGTCGGGCGACGGCAGGACGCGGCTGGGGAACCAGGCCGTGTGGATGTGGCCGAGGACGCGGGGCTCGCCGCCGGAATCGAGGGGCGAGATGTCGACGACGGCCACGGCGTTGACGCCCGCCTCGGCCACGTAGAGGCGCCGGCCGTCGGGCGCCAGCGAGATGCCGAAGGGGATCATGCCGCGCAGGTCTTGCGCCTTCGGATGAAGTATGAGGTCGATGTCTCGACGCCGTTCGCCGGTTTCGGCGTCGATGACCGTGACGCTGTCGTTGCTGCCGTTCGAAACGAAGACCCAGCGGTCCGTGGCGGCGAGCGAGTTGGGGCTGCTGCCGCCCACGGCGGGGAAGCCTTCGAGGGCTTCGCCGACGAGGTGGCCCGTCTTGGTCTTGCCCACCACGCATTCCTCGCCGGGCGTCGACAGGTCGAGGGTCCACACCGACATGCCCCGGATGTCGTTGGGGTCGCCAAGCCCTTCGGCCTGAACGCCGTCGACGACGACGCCTTCCTCGGCCTCCTTCGACGGAAAGCCGAAGGGCGGGAAGGGCAGCTTGGCGCGGTTGCCCTCGGCGTCGCGCAGGTAGGCGTATTCAAACATGCCCACGTTGGCGACGTAGGCCCGGCGGCCCGAGGGATGGAGGGCCAGGCCGAAGGGATAGCGTCCCACGGGTATGGAGCGGGTGACGCAGCGTTGCTCCCGGTCGATCACCAGGAACCGGAAATTGGACTGGTCCAGGGCGTAGATGGTCCGGCCGTCCGGGGAAAGGCGAAGATCGCCGGTGTAGCCGTTGGCGTACTCGACGCCGTCCGAGACGTGGGCGCAGTCGATGCGGTAGAGGCGTTCGCGGGTGCGCAGGTCGAAGGCCATGACGCTCCAGTCGCGGCCGCCCGCCACGAAGAGGACCTCCGATTTCGCGTCGACGGCAAGGCCGATGTACACGGCATCGAGGACTCCTTCGGTCTCGCCCGGATTCTCGGGGACCTGGTGGAGCTTCGGTTCATCGGGGTCTTCGAGGTCGAGCAGGCTCAGCGAGATGGGCCGGCCGCTGTTGGCGGTGACGACCCAGCGTCCGTCGGGGCTCAGGGTCATGCCGTAGGGGTGGGGCTGGATTCGGAACATATGCCCCCGCGGCGTGATCAGGCGCCCGTTGGGCAGGACCGTGGTCCCCGTCGGGTCGAGCTCGACGTACCGGTCGCCGGCGGGCGCCCGCATGATGTCTTCGCCTTGCGCCAAACCGGCCCACAGAACCACCCCTGCAATCGCGGCCGCACACACCACCGTTCTCGTGACCATTTGTCCGGGTTTCCTATCGGTAGCCGTTCAAGACCTGTAGGCCCGCGCCTCAATCGAGGGAACGGGCGGAGTTTTGGCTTCAGTGTGTTCCGTGGATTTCGCGGACGAGACCCCTCTCGACGAACTCCATCCCGGCGTCGGGCGCTGTCGCGCCGGCTTGCGGCCGCTCCCCGATCGCCGGTAATCGGTGTACCAGATTTCGAGAGCGGGCGCAAGGTGGCGCGGCCCGCTTCGTTCGCGCCGGAGCGAGCACCATGATAGAATAGATACCGTTGATCTCGTCATACGCGCGCCTCCTCGGGCGCCGGAAGGTAGACTCGTCTAGAATATGCAGCACCAACTACCCGCTATCCCGGATAACCGTGAAACTCCCGACCCGCCGCGTCGCTTCCGCTTGGCCAAAGGGGAATGGACGCTTATTGTGTGTGTCCTGGTGATGCTCTGCGCCGTTCCTTCCCATTTCCTGGGCTGGGAGGGGCTTCGGGCGGCGAGCTTCTACGTGGGTTCGGCGGCCCTCATTGGCGCCTTTACGAACCGCATCGCCATTCATGCGCTGTTCGATCCGTGGCCGCGGCCGGGCTTCAGCCTGCCCTATACGGGCATT
>CAYVOE010000358.1:4643-5531 GCA_964452795.1 uncultured Nitrospiraceae bacterium | reverse complement strand
CCGGCCCGTCGACCTCGACCGCGACGGCTTCGTCATGGGCGAGGGCGCGGGGATCCTGATCCTCGAGAGCGAGGAACATGCCCGGGCCCGCGGCGCTCGGATCTACGGCGTGGTGGCGGGCCACGGCGAAACCTGCGACGCCTACCACATCACGTCGCCCCGGCCCGACGGTTCGGGTGCGCGGGAAGCCATGCGGGCCGCCCTGCGCGACGCCGAGATGAACCCGTCCGACATCGACTATTTCAACGCCCACGGCACCAGCACCAAGCTCAACGAGATCGGGGAATCGCTGGCCCTGCGCGAGGTATTCGGCGCCGACACCATGCCGCCGGTGAGCTCCACCAAGTCCATGACGGGCCACCTGCTGGGAGCCGCCGGCGCCATCGAGGCCATCGCCTGCCTCATGGCCATCCGCGACGGCGTCCTGCCCCCCAACATCAACTACGACACGCCCGACCCCGAGTGCGAGGTCAACATCGTGGCCAACGAGGCCCGGGAAGCCCCCGTGCGGGCGGCCATGTCCAACTCGCTGGGGTTCGGCGGGCACAATTCGTCCATCATTTTCTCGCGTTATGAGTGAGGAAGACAGCCGAGACGCACAACTGCGCGCGCTGGCGGAGCGCCTGGGCCTGAAGTTCAACTCCTGGGCCGTGCTTGATCGCGCGTTGACCCACGCCTCGGCGGCCTGCGAGGCCGACGGCGCCCTGCAGGACTACGAATCCCTCGAATTTCTCGGCGATGCCGCCCTCGGCCTGGCTATCGCCCACGGCTTGTTTGAGCGCCTGCCCGATCGGACCCCGGGCGAGTACAGCCGTCTGCGGGCGGGCCTCGTCAACCGCCGCAGCCTGGCGCGCATTGCTCAGGAACTGAACCTGGCCTCGGCCATTC
>CAYVOE010000358.1:0-4633 GCA_964452795.1 uncultured Nitrospiraceae bacterium | reverse complement strand
CGAAGAGCAGTCCGGCGGACGGCAGCGGGCCTCTCTCCTGGCCGACAGCCTCGAAGCCCTCATCGGGGCCATCTACTTTGATCAGGGCTGGGCCGCCGCGCAGGAGTTCGTTGCCCGCGTCTTCGGTCCTGAACTCGACAACGCCGTCACTTCCGACCGCCTGTGGGATTTCAAGTCCCGGCTCCAGCACTATTGCCAGGCCCAGCACATCGAGCTGCCCAGCTTCGTTGTGGTCACGTCCCGCGGTCCCGACCATCACAAAGAGTTCGAGGTGGAAGTCTTTCTGCGGGGGAAACCCGTGGGCCGCGGCACCGGCATGAGCAAGAAAGAGGCGGAGCAGAACGCCGCCCGCGTCGCCCTCGAGCACGAGGGCCAGGTCCTCCCCGACGCCTGAACGGCGCCGGTACCGTCCCTTCGGGTGTCGGGGGCGATTCAGTCGGTGAACTGGAGGTGCCAGTGGGTGCCGTCGACGAACTTCTTCCAGACGGCGAACTGGTCTCCCGGGATGCGGCTGCCCAACTGGGGCATCCAACTGGGCTTGACGGGCCGGCGGATGAGGGGCATGTGCGCCTCTTCGGGCGTGCGGTCGGCCTTCCGGACGTTGCAGGCCAGGCAGGCCAGGACCAGGTTCTCCCAGGTGTCGGCCCCGCCCCGGGACTGAGGAATGACATGGTCGATAGTGAGGTGGGACTTGGGGAAGGACTTTCCGCAGTACTGGCACACGTTCTTGTCGCGCTCGAAAATGCTGTGGCGCGAGAACCGCACCTCGTGGCGCACGTATCCGTTGAAGACGGTAAGCAGGATCACGTCGGGGATGCGGATCCGGAGGGTGGGCGTGTGGACGTAGCGGCCGTCGCCGTTGCTGCGGCGGGACAGTTCGAGCCACGCGTCGAAATCGTAGAGGGAAAACTCGACGGGATGGACCGCCCGGGCGTGGCCCTGGTAGAGCAGGCAGAGGGCGCGCCGGACGGATGCCACGTGGATGGCCATCCAGGACCGATTCAGCACCAGCACGTGGCCGCGCAGGGCGCCGTTGCCCGCGGAATTCGAATGTAAGTCGTCTTCGACTTCGACGGGATCGTTGGTACTAGGGTAAGGCTCGCTGCTGCTACTCAAGCAAATCCATCTCCGCCCGGCCATACCGGGTACGGCGGTCACCTATCCTCTATGTGGGCCGCCTCCTTCTCAAGTCGAGCTTTCAACAGTTCCAATTCGTCACTCACCTTCCGCACGGCCAGCTTGATCTCGAGGTTCTGGCCTTCGAGCCGCGCCTGGAACCGGCAGATGCCCGCTCCCATCAGCAGCACCGACGCCATCACCACGAAACCCATCATGAAACTGGTCGCCGCGGCGAAATTATTGGTGTGGCCTTTCCACATCAGCGAAAAGAAGTACAGGGCCAGGAACAGGCTCGTCACCACCAGGCCGATGTTGACGTACCAACTGATGCGGAAAAGCAACCAGGTCCGGTCTCCGCGTTCCTGCGTCAACCGCTCCATATTCGACTGTACCTCCCGGGGATATGCGCACCGCCGGCCTCATGGGCCGATCCGGCGCGGCCGCCGATTCGCCGGCGCCGCCAAGAGGCACCGACCAGTATATTGGGGGACCCGGGCCTTTTCAAACCTTTCCGCGCTATTCGAGCTTCGACGGAAGCCTCCGATCCGGCGGGCACGGTCGCGAGGGAAAGAGAGGGCCCTGTGCCCCTTTTTCGGCAGATTCGACGGCACCATTCACTCGGGCGACACACGAACGATCTGTTTGCCGATGTTCTCGCCCTTGAACAGTCCGATGAAGGCCCGGGGCGTGTTCTCCAGTCCGTCGGTGACGGTCTCCCGGTAGGTGATCTTTCCTTCCCGGATCCACTGGGCGATGCGCGGCCGGGCCTCGTGGTAGCGGTCGCGGAATCGGAACACCAGGAACCCTTCCGCCCGGGCCTGCCTCGCGATGAGCTGGAACAGCAGGCGGGGACCCTGGGGCGGCTCGGTGGCGTTGTACTGGTCGATCTGGCCGCAGATCACCATCCGTGCCCCGAGCGCCAGGTTGCGGAAAACCGCGTCGGTGATGGCCCCGCCAACGTTGTCGAAATACACCTGCACGCCTTCGGGGAAGAGCTCGCGGAGCCGGACGTTGTAATCGTCGACTTCCTTGTAGTTGAAGGCGTCGTGGAACCCCAAATCTTCCTTGAGGTGCCGCACCTTTTCGGTCGAGCCCGCCGAACCGACCACGCGGCAGCCCAGAACCCGGGCGATCTGGCCCACCAGGGACCCCACGGCCCCGGCCGCGCCCGATACGAACACGTTCTCGCCGCCTTTGACCTCGCCCACTTCGAGCAGGCCGAAGTAGGCCGTCATGCCGGGCATGCCCAGCACGCCCAGGGAGGTGGAAATGGGCCCGAGGGTCGTGTCGACCTTTTCGACCTGGCCCCCGGCCACGGCAGCAAAGTCCTGCCAGCCCCAATACCCCACCGCCACGTCGCCGGGCTTGAAGGCGGGATGGCGCGATTCCTCGACCGTGCCGACGGCGCCTCCGGGCACCACGGCGCCCAGGGGGATGGCCTCGGCGTAGCCGCTTCCGCTGCCCACCAGGCCGCGGAGATAGGGGTCGACGGATACGTAGTGGGTGCGAACCCGGATTTCGCCCTCGCCGGGGGAGGGCGCTTCGGTTTCGACGAGACGGAAATCCGATTCCTTGGGCAGGCCCACGGGACGGGCGGCCAGGGTGATCTGTCGGTTTTTCATGAGCGTGTGCTCCTTTGAGAAGGGGTCCAACGCCGGGAGGTTTCATCCAAATGGTAGGGTTCGGGGGCCTCCGAGGCAAGAGCGGCGTCTTGTGCCTGAAGCGCCGGGAGAGGGCGCGCCTCTACGCGCGGCCGTTGCTCGCGGGGACGCAGCAGCGAAACCCCACGGTGTCGAGCTGGACGTCGGGGAACATGGCCTTGCGGAAGGTGCACCGCAGCTCGGAGGCGGGGGAATGCCAGGATCCGCCGCGGACCACGCGCCGGGGCGGCGCCGACTTGAGCACGGCCTCCCGCTTGGCGGGGTCGTAGGGCGCGTAGAGGTCGCCGGTCCATTCGTACACGTTTCCCCCGAGGTCGTGGATGCCCTCGGGGGTTCGGCCTTCCTCGTGCATGGTCACGATGGACGGCATGTTGAGGAAATCGCCGTAGTTGCTCCGCATGGAGCTGGGCTCCTGGTGGCCCCAGGGGTAGCGCCGGTTCTCGCGCCCGCGGGCGGCGAATTCCCATTCCCGCTCGGTGGGCAGGCGTTTGCCCGCCCAGGCGGCGTAGGCTCCGGCATCGGCCCAGGACACGCCCACCACCGGCTGGAGGGGGCCGTTGTACTGAGGGTTGCGCCAGAACTTCGGTTCGGGGTAGCCCGTTTCGGCCAGGAATTCGGCGTATTGCCGGTTGGTCACGGGATACTTGTCCAGGTAGAAGGGCTCGACGTAGGTCTCGACCTCGGGGGCTTCCTCGGGCACCTCGTCGTTCCCCATGAGGAAGCTGCCGCCTTCGAGGTAGACCATGTCCTCGGTGGAAGCCTCGCGGCCCGCTCCGCGGAGGATGGCGGGCGCCGCCTGGGGACGGTAGGCCTCCTTGAAGGCCCGGATCAAGTGGCGGCGGAACTCATCGGCCGACTGCCAGCGGTTCTCGCGGTCGGGGTGCCGGGCCTTTTCGAGCACCGCCAGGAGATCCGGCGACACGTCGTTGCGCACCTCGCCCACGGGCACCGGCCGGTCGACGGGGGTCCGCAACGTGAGCAATTCGTAGAGGAGCAGTCCGGCCGTGAAGATGTCGGCCCGGAGATCGACGCCCTGGTGCCGTTTCTGTTCGGGGGCGGCATAGGCGGCCGTGCCGATGACCCGAGACCGATCTTCGGGGACTTCCGGGTCTTCGGTGTCGGCTTCGATGGCTTTGGCGAGGCCGAAATCGAGGACCTTGACCCGTTCGCCCGGCATCAGCATGACATTTTCGGGTTTCATGTCGCGATGGACCACGAGGCGGTGGGCGTACTCCAGGGCATCGAGGACCTGGGAAAGGATGTTGACGGCGAGGCGCACGTCGAGGAGCTTGCGTTCCGTGCGGCGGCGCCTCAGGAAGGCCCGCAGCGACTGACCGTGGACGAACTCCATGGAAAGGTACAGGACCCCTTCGGGGGTGCAGGCCACGTCGTGGACCGCGACGATGTGTTCGTGGCGCAGGCGCCGGCAGATCTGGGCCTCCTGGATGAAGAGCTGCTGGCCTCGTTGCGTGCGCAACAGTCCGGGGTGCAGGAACTTGAGGGCCACCAGCTCGTTGAGCAGGGTATCGTGGGCGCGGTAGACCGTTCCCATGCCGCCCCGGCCCACCCGGGCTTCGATGATGTAGCGGTCGGAAACCCGCTCGCCGGGCTTGAGGGTGCGGTCCAGGCCCGCGGAAGCCTCGGAAAGGCGGGGTACGGCCACAGGGCCTCCGCAGCCGAAACAGAATCCTTTCCGGCCTTGAATGGTGGGCGGCACCAGGACGCGGAGGCCGCATTGAGAACAGGTTACCGGTATCATCGCCAACCGCCGAGGGTTTTGACAGCACTTCCGGTAAGCCTACCACAGGCCGGCGCGGATGCTCCAGATCGGGCCGGGCGAGGCCGGAGACACG
>CAYVOE010000357.1:0-5543 GCA_964452795.1 uncultured Nitrospiraceae bacterium | reverse complement strand
CCAGTTCCTGTTTCACTTCGCCGATGCGGCGTCCCTCCTCGCTCGGCCCTACGATGAGCGTAAGAAGCGGAGCCGGTTCCGACTCCCCGATACGGATCGCCTCCAGCTTGAACAGATAGAAGGACGCCGCGCCGGACTCGTTCAGCCACGAGATGGCCCGCACATGCTCGGGACGCGGCTCCGAACAGATCCAGATAGCCGTCTTCCCCTCCAGGTTGGACAGGTACGTAAGGACCTTCCCCAAGTGGTCGTGGTTACTCTTCTCCAACTGGTTCTCGATGACCACGAGGTTCCCCGACGCATCTTCCGCCGTGAGATCCACGGCGAAGTCCCCGGCGCTTTTCTCCCGCTCCACGTTACTCAACTCGAAGCCAATCTGCTCGTTGAGCACGTCGATGTTCTGCTCCAGCCAGCACGTAAGGTCCAGCGCCTCGTGCTTCCACACCTCCCGCAACGGCACCCGCCTGATTCGCCCGATCATGCGCTCTCTCCCTCCCATGCCGAGTCATCACCCCTCGACGACCGCAATGACTCTCGGCATATTTTTCCTCATCATTACTGTTGTATCAAGTGTAAGTCCAATCACCTCGACCGCTATTCGACTGCAGATGATCCAGCGGTAACTCGCAGGCGCCTCTGTTATCTCGCAAGACTAATGGATTTCTTGAAGCCCCGAGGCGGATGCGTTATGTTGGTGCGGGTTTGGGCTGGGGCGATCTCCGGGCCCACATGCCGTGCCCCGATAGTTCAGTGGATAGAACGAGTCCCTCCTAAGGACTAGACCCGCGTTCGATTCGCGGTCGGGGTACCATCCCTCTTTCTTCCGAATCCGGAGCGAACCTCCCGCGCGTTGAACGGGGGCGCCCGGGCCGCTATAACAGGCAACACGACTGTCGGGTGGGCGCCTTGTTTTTTCGGCGCAGACATGGGGCACGCGGCCGCGGCGGAACGGTGCGCCGGGGTCCGAGACTGGGAGGCGCGGGAGCATGTCCGACCGAACGCCGGGCCTGAAGGTATCGACGCTTTTCCTCGTGGGACTGGCCCTCTCGGTGGGCTGGGGCATCCGGGGACAGTTCGGCCACGAGACGGGGGCGATGTTACCGGGGGCGCTGGCGTCGATCGCGGTGTGCCTGTTGTCGGGTCGGGAGGACTGGCGGCGGCGGGTGGCATATTTCGCCTTTTTCGGCGCCCTGGGCTGGGCCTTCGGTGGGTCCATGTCCTACATGAACGTGCTGAGCTACACCCATTCGGGCCATCTCCCCACGCGGTTCTACGGGTTCACGGTGTTTTTCCTCCTGGGCTTTCTATGGACGGGACTGGGCGGCGCGGGCACGGCGTTCCCGGCGGTGGCCGACCGGCGGCGGATGACGGAGATCTTCGTCCCGATCCTCTGGGTGTTCGCCTTCTGGGTGCTCCTGTCCTATCCCCTGGGCCGGCTCGAGGAGATGCTGGTCGAGGCCTTCGACCCGGAGCGCCGGCGCGAAATCGGCCCCTTCGAGTGGTTCGACTCCGACTGGCTCCAGGCGGCCACGGCCCTCCTGGCGCTGTTCTGCTTCGATCTCTGGGATCGCCGCCTCGCCCACAGCTACTGGCTCTTCGTGTGCGGGATCCTGGGCGCGATCACGGGCTACGCGACCCAGTACTTTCTTCGCGAGGCGGGCTTCACGGGCGCGGTGTTCGACGCGGTGGTGCACTACCAGGGAGATTTGGATCTGTACCCGGCCGAGGTGCTCCGCCCCAACTGGCCCACGTTCCTGATGGACCTGTCGCAGCACGCGGGATGGATCGCCGGACTGGTGCTGGGGATATGCCTGTATTTCGCCGTGTTCGGTCGGTTCCGCAAGGGCGCGTCGATGCTGGTTCACATGGCGGCGGGCTGGTGGATCGGGTTCCTGGTGCTGACGGTGTTCCTGGGACTCCGGATGACGCCGCCCCGGGGCGACAACTGGGCCGGACTGGTGGGCCTGATGCTGGGGCTCACGATCTACCTGCTTCGCAACGGCCTGGCGCCGGTGGTGTACTCCATGTTCATCACGGGCGCCCTGGGCGGGCTCAGCTTCACGGGGGTGGCGCTCCTCGTCTCGATCCTGCAACGCCCCGGCAACCCGAACATCGTGACGGACCCCGCCGTGGTCGAGGCCTGGTCCCACTGGCACCGGCAGAACTGGCACAGCTTCCTCGAACAGGCCACGGGCTTCTTCAACGGCGTGGCCCTGGCCATCGCTCTGGGGCTCCTGGCGCGGCGGGCGCGGCCGGCACCCGAAGAGCCGGGGCTGAACCGCTGGACCCAGGCCGCGGCGGTGGTCTTCGCCTGGCCCGTCCTGGTCTACCTCAACCTGTGGAAGAACATCGAGGACTGGGTGGTCAAGGCGGGCACGGTGCCGGAACGGATGAAGGTGCCGATGCTCTTTCCCGATTTCGACATGTCGGCCATGACCTGGTTCAACATCGTCTACGCCGTCATCGCGGCCGTCATCGCGGCGGCGGCCTTCGCCCATCTGCGGCGTCCCCTGGCCGTGGTGCCGGCGACGTGGGTGGGCCGGGGCCAGTTGCTGTTTCTCATGATCCTCTGGACCATGACCATCGGCAATTTCGAAAAGCTCGTGGTCCAGTTCACCGATCAGCGCATCCTGACGGAAGGGACGGTCTTCGTGAATGCGGCGCTGGCTTCGCTGCTGATCCTGCTGCTGCCGCGGGAAGACGTCCCGCTGCCCGACCGACCGGCGGAGCGGTGGGGCCCTCGTGTGGTCGCGGCGGCGGCCCTGGGCGTGGTCATCTGGGCGATCCAGGCGCCCTTGTTCACCTATACGGCCCACACCATCAATCACGGCCAGCGCGGCGCCATGTACGGCCGCAACGTGCGCCTGGGTCCCGACGCGGACTGGCGCGTATCGCCCCGCTTCCTGTACGAGCCCAAAGAAGAGCCGGGCGCGGAGTAGGCGACGCGGATCGCGGCACAACGAAGCGGCGCCGCGGGCGAGGTGCCTCCGCGGCGCCGGTCAATCTCAGGTATTCGGAAGGGCCCTACTTCGCCGGAGCGTACTGCTGCGAGCGGTAGAACTCCTTCATCTCGTCGAGGGTCATGGGCTTGTAGTCGGTGGCGTGGCCGGCCTGCCCGAACTGGATCATGCGGTCCTTGTAGACCTCGTAGGCGGCTTCGCGCGCGGGCTTGAGGTAGTCGCGCGGATCGAACTTCTCGGGCTGCTCGGCGAAGACCTTGCGAATGGCGCCCGTGATGGCGAGGCGGCTGTCGGTGTCGACGTTGATCTTGCGGACGCCGTGCCGGATACCTTCCTTGATCTGCTCGATGGGAATGCCGAAGGTGCCGGGCATCTTGCCGCCGTACTGATTGATGATGTCGACGAGTTCCTTGGGCACCGAGCTGGAACCGTGCATGACCAGGTGGCAGGTGGGCATGCGGCGATGGATTTCGTGGATGCGGTCCATGGCCAGGGCCGGCGGCAGCACTTCACCCGTCTTGGGGTCCTTGCGGCCGGACTTGTAGGCGCCGTGGCTGGTGCCGATGGCGACGGCCAGGGCGTCGAGGCCGGTCTGCGCAACGAAATCTTCGGCCTGGGCCGGGTCGGTCAGGTGGCTGGTGTCTTCCGCCGAGAGGCCCGCGCCGTGACCGTCTTCAATGCCGCCCAGGCAGCCCAGCTCGCCTTCCACGGTGATGCCGAGGGGATGACAAATCTCCACCACCTTGCGGGTGATGGCCACGTTGTCTTCATAGGAGTTCGGGGTCTTGCCGTCCTCCTTCAGCGATCCGTCCATCATCACGGAGGTGAAGCCGAGGTCAATGGCCTGCTGGCAGGTCTCGACGCTGTTGCCGTGGTCGAGGTGCATGGCGACCGGGATTTCCGGGTATTCCTCGGTGGCGGCCAGGATGAGGTGGCGCAGGTAGACCAGCTTGCTGTACTTCAGGGCGCCCCGGCTGGCCTGGATGATCACCGGGCTGTGGGTGTCGTGGGCGGCCTGCATGATGGCCTGGACCTGTTCCATATTGTTGACGTTGAAGGCGCCGACGCCATAGCCGCCCTTTGCGGCTTCGTCGAGGATCTGTCGCATCGGTACGAGTGGCATGGTTGTCTCTCCTATTACGGTGGCTCACGTTCCCCAAAATCTGCCCACGCATGCAGGTATGCCCCGGCAGCCAACCATCCGGTATCGCATTCGCGAGGCATGTTTTCCGTGATGGAAATCACGATATTATACCATCCGGCCGCAACGGCGCGCAAACTATCCAAGGCCCTCGCGCCCGCGCGACCCTCGCCCGCGTCTCAGTCCGCGCTTGCCCCGATGCGTATGGGCGCGCTATGATGGTGGTTTGGTTTTCTCGGGTGGAATAGGGGGTCTGCGGGCATTTGTTCCGCCCAGGGAAGCATCAGACCAAGGCGTGTGCCGATTCGGAGGGATCCATGAAGGTAATATTGGCGAAACCCCGGGGATTCTGCGCAGGGGTCGAGCGGGCCATCAAGTGCGTCGAGCAGGCCCTGGAACGTTACGGAGCCCCCGTGTACGTGCTCCACGACATCGTGCACAACGCCACGGTCGTCAACGACCTCCGCAACAAAGGCGCCGTGTTCGTCCAGAACCTGGACGACGTGCCGCCGGGCGCGCACCTGCTGTTCAGCGCCCACGGCGTGGGCCCGGACCAGTGGGAGCGGGCCGAAGGGCTTCAGCTCGAGGTCATCGACGCCACCTGCCCGCTCGTCGAGAAGGTGCACTACGAGGCGCGCCGGTTCGCATCGCGCGATTTCACCATCATCCTCATCGGCGAAGAAGGGCACGACGAGACGGTGGGCACCATGGGCTGGGCGCCGGAACACATCCGCCGCGTGTTCACCGAGGAAGAAGTCGACAGCCTCGAGGTGGCCGACCCCGACAAGGTGGCCTACATCACCCAGACCACGTTGAGCGTGGACGACTGCGCCCGCATCATCGAGCGGCTGAAGCGTAAGTTTCCGGCGATCCAGGGCCCTCCGAAGGCGGACATCTGCTACGCCACCCAGAACCGGCAGGCCGCGGTGAACGCCCTGGCGCCCCAGGCGGACCTCGTGCTGGTGGTGGGCGACCGCGAGAGCGCGAACTCGAATCGACTGGCGGAGATCTGCCGCGCCAAGGGCAAACCCGCCTACCTCATCAGCTCGGCCGAGTCCATCCGCGAGGAATGGTTCGACGGCGTCGAGACCATACTGCTCACGGCGGGCGCGTCGGCCCCCGAGCACCTGGTGCAGGGCGTGGTGGATTTCCTGCGCCGGCGCGGCGACGTCGAGGTCGAAGAGAGCCAGATCATCACCGAGGACGTCCACTTCAAGCTCCCCGCCGCCATCGCGTAGGCGCCGTCCGACACCGGCCGACGGCCTGCGGAAATTCCCCGAAGGGGATCCATAGGTTAGCCCAGGGTCAGCGAGCGACAGCGAGCGCCACCCTGGGATCTGGATCACCCCCATCGTCTGTTCTCCGAAGGGGATACATACGCTGCGATTCAGGCCAACTATGGGACAAGCCCGCTCTGCCACTCACTGCCGCTCCACCCGGCG
>CAYVOE010000356.1:0-5555 GCA_964452795.1 uncultured Nitrospiraceae bacterium | reverse complement strand
CGGCGACGGTCCGGTCACGGCGACGGGTTCCCACGCAACGTCTCGCTCCGGCGCGGGCGGATCGGGTCGGCGCATCTCCACGATGAGGACGGGATGGGCCTGCAGGGAGCCGTCGTCGCCCGAGAAATCGACCCATCCGTGGACGGGATACAAGGCGTTGTACGACCCTGGGACCGGCACGACCCGGAAATCGAAGGTCGCCTCGCCTCCGCCCGGAACGGTGAAGGGCACCTCCCCGGCCGGTTCTACGGTCCAGTCGTCGATGACGGTGAGGCGCGCCGTGCCCGTCGCGGCCGCGTCGCCGCCATTCTTGAGCACCAGTTGCACGGGAAAAGGAACCGCGGCCTCCCCCACTTCGCCGGGCCCCACCAGCTCGGCCCTCAGAGGCCCGGCGGTGTCGACGGGCGGATCGAAGGCCCGTGCGGACAAGGCCCAGCCCAGGACGAAGGCCGACAGGATGAATAGACGGACGGAACGGCGGAGTGCGCTCATGTCGTTAATCCCCCTTGGTCGGGTTCCATGGTACCACCGCGGCCGCCGCCGGCCAAGCCCTCGCGTGCCGCCGAACGTGCCGCGCCGGCCCATCGTAACGAATACGAGCGCCGTGCGCATACGGGCCCCCGGTCGTTTGATCCGTCCGAAACCCTTCTGAAATACTCGTCGCCGTGCACGTTTCGGTCTCGTTGCGCTTCCAACCGCGGATTCGGGAGTCATACATGGCGCGTCTCAACAAGAAGAAACTGGGGATAGCGGCGGCGGTCGTTTTCGGGCTGGCGATGCTCTGGCTCGTCAGCTTCGCCGTGCGAGGCCGAGAGGACACCGTGTTCCTCGGCCTGCTGCTGCTGGGCATCGTGGCGCTCCAGCTCGAGACCTATCGGCGTCTCCAGAAACGGCCCGCGGAAGTGACCCAGCAGATCCGCCGGTCCCTGGACCAGCAGACCTGGGACCTGTCGAAGGCCATGGACCGCCACTACCGGCAGATCGAGGCCCTGTCGACGCTCCTGCCCCTCATCCGGCCGCGCCATCCCCTGCCCGCCATGCGCGATTGGGCCGTGTCGCCGGATTTCGCGGCGCTGGTGGTGACGCTGATCGAGGAGCACAAGCCGAAGCTCATCGTGGAGGCCAGCAGCGGGGTGTCCACGCTCGTGGCGGGGTACCGGCTCGAGCAGGCCGGAGAGGGGCGGGTGGTGTCGCTCGAGCACGATGCCAGTCACGCCGCAATTTCAGCCGCCAACGTGGGCCGGCACGGGCTCTCGGACCGGGCCGAGGTGGTGCACGCGCCGTTGAAGGAGGTCGCGCTCAAGGGCAAGACCTGGTTGTGGTACGACACGGCGGCCCTCGCCGATCGCGGCCCCATCGACATGGTCATCGTGGACGGGCCGCCCATGGACATCCAGGACCTGGCCCGATACCCGGCCCTTCCCGTGCTGTGGGACCGGCTGAGCGAGGACGCCATCCTGGTGCTCGACGACGCCGCCCGGCCCGGCGAGCAGGAGATCGTCAACCGCTGGATGCAGGAGTTCCCCGGCCTCGAGCGGGAGTATCACCCCTGCGAGAAGGGAGCCGTCGTGCTGCGGCGAAAGCCCTCCGCCAAGACGGCTGCCGGGGCCGAGACCGGCGTCGAGGCCTCGACTTCCTGAGCCCGACGCGGGTCATTTTCGAAGATCGGGGCTCCGAGGCAGGTTCTTTGCGCGGGGGCCGCGCCTTTGACGTGGTTCACGGGTATGGCACGGCCACATTTTTGAGGGGGAATTGGGGGTTAAACCCGTCGGAAGGACGCTCGTAAGGCGTTGAGCCTCAACGAGATAAAAGGATGGCGGAGAGGGCGGGATTTGAACCCGCGGTACCCCTTTTGAGGGTACACACGCTTTCCAAGCGTGCGCAATCAACCACTCTGCCACCTCTCCGCGGACATGGCAAGAACGTCGGATTATAGGGACAAATTCCCCGGAGTTCAATCGCATTTCGCCGCGGCGTCGCCCAAAGCCGTTTCGACCCCGCCGGCACAGGCGGTTTGATTGCGCCCCATGGGTTTGATAGACTTGGGCGGTTTTTTGCCAAATGGGGAATTTCCATCGCGCACGGGGCGGCCCGCCCTCGGGCTTCCGGCTGCTGTTGGGACTTTCTCTGTATCCCTGTATGGAGCCCGGCTGGTCGGAACGCAAGGTTAAGGAGACAGCAAGCATGGCAAAGAAGAACGTCTACTACTTCGGCGACGGGAAGGCCGACGGTAGGGCCGACATGAAGAACCTCCTCGGCGGCAAGGGGGCGAACCTGGCGGAGATGGCCAATCTGGGACTCCCGGTTCCTGCCGGATTCACCATCACCACCGAGATGTGCACCGAGTACTATCGGAACAAGGGGAAGCTGCCGAAGGAGCTCGAGACCGAAGTGGCCAAGGCCATGGCCAAGGTCGAAAAATCCATGAAACGCAAGTTCGGCGACCCGCAGAACCCGCTCCTCATCTCGGTGCGGTCCGGCGCGCGGCGTTCCATGCCCGGCATGATGGATACGGTCCTCAACATCGGCCTCACGTCGAAGACCATCCCCGGCATGATCGCCCTCACCAACAATCCCCGGTTCGTCTACGACTCCTACCGCCGGCTCATCATGATGTACGCCGACGTGGTGATGGAGAAGGCGGCCGGCGTCGAGCCCGCGGAAGGCGAGGGCGTGCGGCTCCAGCTCGAGCACGCCATGGAGCGCGTGAAGAAGGACAAGGGGTACACCCTGGATACCGACCTCACCGCGGAAGACCTCCAGGCCCTCAGCGACGAGTTCAAGGACATCGTCAAGCGCGTCCTCGGAAAGCCTTTCCCGGATGACGCCCAGGAACAGCTCTGGGGCGGCATCAAGGCCGTGTTCCAGTCGTGGAACGGCCGCCGCGCCCGCGAATACCGCCGCATCGAGCGCATCCCCGAAGAGTGGGGCACGGCGGTGAACGTTCAGGCCATGGTTTTCGGCAACATGGGCGACGACTCGGCCACGGGCGTGGCCTTCACGCGCGACCCGGCCACGGGCGAGAACCTGTTCTACGGCGAGTGGCTCGTCAACGCCCAGGGCGAGGACGTGGTGGCCGGCATCCGGACACCGTCCCCCCTCAACAAGGCCACCAAGACGGAAGGCACTCAGGACCACCTCTCCCTCGAGGAGGTCAGCCCGAAGCTTTACAAGCAGTTCGAGTCCTTCCGCACCAAGCTCGAGAAGCACTACAAGGACATGATGGACCTCGAGTTCACCATCGAGCAGGGCAAGCTGTGGATGCTCCAGTGTCGCGTCGGCAAGCGCACCGGTGCGGCGGCGGTCCGCATGGCCGTGGAAATGGCCGAGTCGAAGCTCATCGACCAGAAGACGGCCATCATGCGCGTGGCTCCCGAGCAGCTTGACGAGCTCCTCCACCCCATGCTCGATCCCGCGGCCGAGAAGACCGCGACCAAGCTGGCCTCGGGTCTGCCGGCCGGCCCCGGCGGCGCCGTGGGACAGATCGTCCTCACCGCCGACGACGCGGCCGAATGGGTCAAGGAAGGCAAGCGGGTCATCCTCGTGCGCAACGAGACCTCGCCGGAAGACGTTCACGGCATGCACGTGGCCGAGGCCATTCTGACCGCCAAGGGCGGCATGACCTCCCACGCCGCGCTGGTGGCCCGGGGCTGGGGCAAGTGCTGCATCGTGGGGTGCTCGGCCCTCGACATCAACTCCCGGAACAAGACCGTCTCGGTGAACGGCCGCACCCTCAAGGAAGGCGACTGGATCTCGATGAACGGGTCCCGGGGCGTGGTCTACGCCGACAAGCTCCCCGTGGTTCCGGCCGATCCCGACCAGAACAAGTGGTACAAGAAGCTCATGACCTGGGTGGACGCCACGCGCCAGATCAACGTGCGCACCAACGCCGAACGGCCCGACGACGCCGCTCAGGCCATCGCCTTCGGCGCCGAGGGCATCGGGCTGGCCCGCACCGAGCACATGTTCTTCGACCCCGAGCGCATCATCCACGTGCGTGAGATGATCCTCGCCGAGAACGAACAGACCCGGCGCGCCGCCGTCATGAAGCTCCTGCCCTTCCAGCGGGCCGACTTCGTGGGCATCTTCAAGGCCATGGCCGGCAAGCCCGTCACCGTGCGCCTGCTCGATCCGCCCCTGCACGAGTTCGTCACCCTCGACGACGGCCAGATGAAGGAGCTCTCGCGCCAGATCAACGTGCCCGTCGACACCATTCGGGCCCGCATCGCCCAGCTCCACGAGCTCAACCCCATGCTCGGACACCGCGGCTGCCGCCTCGGCATCGCCTACCCCGAGATCACCGAGATGCAGGCCCGCGCCATTCTCGAGGCCGCGGCCGAGCTCACCAAGCAGAAGATCAAGGTTCTCCCCGAGATCATGATCCCGCTGGTGGGCCATCCCCACGAGTTCGTCAACCAGGAGCAGATCGTCCGGCGCGTCGCCGACGAGGTTCAGAAGGAAACGAAGGTCAAGGTCGCCTATCTCGTGGGGACCATGATCGAGATTCCTCGGGCCTGCCTGGTCGCCGACCAAATCGCCGAGACGGCCGAGTTCTTCTCTTTCGGGACCAACGACCTCACCCAGATGGGCTTCGGCTTCTCGCGCGACGACATCGGCGGGTTCCTGCCCTCCTACCTCGAGAAGAAGATCCTGCCGGTCGACCCGTTCCAGACCCTGGACCAGGAAGGCATTGGTCAGCTCATCGAGATGGGCGTACAGAAGGGCCGCTCGGCTCGGCCGGACCTCAAGATCCGCATCTGCGGCGAGCACGGCGGCGATCCCGAATCGGTGAAGTTCTGCCACCGCACCGGGTTCAACTACGTCTCGTGCAGCCCCTTCCGGGTGCCCATCGCCCGTCTCGCCGCGGCCCAGGCCGCCATCGAGACCCCGCGGCCCGGCGGCACCGCCAACGGCAAGGGCGCCCGCAAGGCCCCGGCCAAGAAGTCTGTGGCCGCCAAGTCCGCCCGCGCCCGCAAGTAGGAACCACGGCGCCGGCTCACCCGGCCCCCGGAGCGCCCCACAGGCCTCCGGGGGCCTTTTTGTAGTCCGCCTCTCGGCGCCGGCCTGCGGGAGGTCCCCGAAGGGGGATAGACGCACAGCATCGGCGCAACCAACGACGAGCCTATCCCGCCATCGCCGTCGGTCGGTGGAAATTCCCCGAAGTGGATATATGAGTTAGCCCAGGGTCAGCGAACGCCAACCTGGGATCAGGACCAGCACCCACCGTCTCTTCCCCGAAAGGGATGCATACACAGCGATACAGGCCAACCATTGGACGGGGCCGTTGCGGGATCGACATCCGCCCCCGTCGTAGGAACACGAGCCCGGCGCCCAACGGGTTCATGGAAAAGGACCGCCCCGCGTAGGATTACGAGGACTGCGCTCAACCCGGTCCTGCGCAATGCCCCACCCGTCATTGCGAGGAGCGGCCCCGTGTGCAAGCACCTACGGAAGGCAGGTCTAAGCCGTACCCGCCCGCACCGTTTGTGGGCGCCCAGATAGAGCGACGCGGCAATCTTTACCTATGGGATGACCATGACTTCGCGGACAAGGAT
>CAYVOE010000355.1:0-5623 GCA_964452795.1 uncultured Nitrospiraceae bacterium | reverse complement strand
TCGCCCTCGGAATATTACGGCGTCCGGACCGATGCCCGGGCTTCTATCGCATCGATAACCTGCCTCCGGGCACGTACCGGCTGACGGTTACTTCTCTGGAAGCGCCGGGTGCAGGGCGCGTCGTGACGGTTGCCGTCGAGGAAGGCACGGTGACTCCGTGCGACATCGAGTTGAACGCCGGCGCCGCTGTGGCCGGTGTCGTCCGAGGACTGAAGTCCGGCGAACGGGGCCGCGTGATGATCCTGGCCGGATCGGTGAACCGGCCGGATACACCCGCCCCCGATACGCTCGATCGATTCGACCGGGCCGCCGTGAGAGCCTTCGAGCTTGAGCCTGACGGTACGTTCCGGATTGAAGGGCTTGAACCCGGTCACTACACCGTCGTGGCGTGGGTCGTGCCGTCCCCGGTAAGCGGGATGAGCGCCAACGAGTTGCTCGAGCGCACGCGAATGACCTCGGAGGAGGTCACCGTCGACGAGGGCGACGAGGCATCGGTCCGCATCCGCCTGCCGTAAGGAGAGAACGGAGACATCGCCGAATCCTCGGGAAGATCGTACCGAGGGGCTCGATTCGGACCGCTGCTTGCGCGCGGGCGGGGGCGTTTTCGCCCCGATGGGTAACGTGCTAGCATGATGGCGCGGTGACGACGAAACCTTGACGGGGGCCGCGGTACATGGGAGGAGCCCGGATATGGGACCCAACGTTCGGCTCGCGATACTGGTAGTCCTGGTGGCGGGCGCGGTGGCACTGGTGTACTTCCTGCTTCGGCCGGAGGCGGTCGCGCCCGTGGTGGAACCGGTGGCGTCGATTTCGGACGAAGCGGCCGAAGAGGATGGGCCGGAGCCCGGCGAGGCATGGCATACGGAAGGACCGGACGCCGGGCGGTCCCTCGCTCCGACGGGGGGGCGGGAAGGAAGAGAACGGCGCAGCAGCGGCCGGGGGCGCGTCGAGGGGTTTGTGACCGAGGAGTCGGGGACGGCCGTGGCCGGGGCGTCGATCCGGATCGAGCGGATCGACTGGGAGGCCAACGAACTCCCCGGCGCGGAACCTTTCGTGCAGACGGCGGTCTCCGACGATGAGGGCGGCTTTCTGTTCGAACGCCTTCCCCTGGGCCGGTATGCGCTCGTGGCTTCCCGGGAATCCCGGTCCGCCGTTGAATACGGCGAGCTGACGCGAGAGGAATACACGCGATCGATTCGGCTCATCCTGCGTGAGGCGGGCGCGGTGTCGGGCACGGTGCGCGACGCGACGGGAGCCCCGGTGGCGAGGGCGGTGGTCTACCCGCACCACCGCGAATCGGAACGTCCCGCGGATCATCTTCGGGCGGCCGCGCTTCGGGGCGAAACCGACGACGACGGCGCCTTTTCCCTTGCCGACATTCCGGTCGGCGAGTGGAAGCTCTGCGCGCGGGCGGAGGGATACGCCCCGCTCATTACCGACTTTCTGCCCGTTCCGGGTTCCGGCTACGAGCTGACCCTGGGGACGGGCGGGTCCGTATCGGGCCGGGTGGTTGACGCCGGCACCGGCGCGCCTGTGTCGGACATCGAGGTGGTTCTGACGTCGGAAGAGGGCGAGCGCGACCGGCATGAGGCCGTCACGGACGATGAAGGCCGCTTCGCGGTGGCCCGGGTCCGGCCCGACGAATACACCCTGGGGATCGACGACGAATTTCGCGTGCTGACGGGCGACGCGCCGAAGACGAACGTGGTCGAGGGCGAAGAGGTCTCGGACGTCGAGCTTCGCGTGGTGGAAGGCGGCGTCATTGCGGGCCGGGTCTACGACGCGGACACGGGTGCGGGCGTAGCCGACGTGGACCTGACGGCTTTCACCGAGGACGACGGTCCGAATCGTTCCGAGATCCGAACCGATGCGTCGGGCCGATACCGCATCACCGGGCTGGGCGACGCGCGCTACTACGTCATGCCTCAGCGTACCCCGGGGTACGGCTCGCCGGGCTGGTTCGAGCAGAAGCAGGTGGCCGCGAAACCGGGACAGACCGTGGACGGTGTCGACTTCGCCCTGAGCCGGGGCGTGCGGATCGCCGGCCGCGTGGTGGACAACTCCGGCCGTCCGGTGGAAGGCGCCCGCGTCGAGGGAATCACCGACATGGGTCAGCAGCGACGGACGGCCGTATCCGGCGGCAACGGCGCGTTCGAGGTGGCGGGGCTGAGGGCGACCACCAGCCTTCAGGTCATGGCGCGAAAGGCCGGCTTTGCATCGGGCCGGCTTGGGCCCATGGATCTGCCCGACGCGGGGTTTTAATACCTCGGGCTGCCCCTCGCGCGGGTGGGTATCGTCCCCGGCTGCGTGGTGTACGCCCAGGTACGACCGGGGGCCGCCGGGGGGGTGGCGGCCACGCCGAGCGCGCCCTTCTTCTTCGACATGCCCTCGACCGAGGCCGACGGACAGGGCCGGTTCGAGGTCCGAGGCCTGAACACGGGACGATACCGGCTCTCGGCCACGCGGCGGGGCGTCCAAACGTACGGCGACCCCGAAGGTCAGGAGGTGGACGTGACCGCGGGGCAGCGGATCGACGGCGTCACCCTGGTGATCGACGACAGCGGCCTCGCGATCGAGGGGCGCCTGACGGACGCCCAGGGCCGGCCCGTCGAAGGGGCATACGTCAGTGCCATGGGCATGCAACGCGGCGGGAGCGCGATGTCGGATGCGTCGGGGCAATACCGCGTGGCGGGGCTGGCCGAAGCCACCTACGGAGTCAGCGTGCACCATCGCAAGTACAGCAGCGCTCATCTTCCCAACGTGGCCGCCGGGAGCCGGGGCATCGACTTCGTGCTGAAAGGGCGCGGGATTATCGAGGGCCGCGTGCTGGACGATGCCACCGGAAAGCCCGTGACGGAGTTTGAGATCGCGGCATTGCCGGGTCCGATCGAAGGCTCGTTCAACCCCTGGATGGAGCGGAGCGTCACGCGTATGCACCACCCCCAGGGCTTTTTCCGCCTGGAAGACGTCGATGCCGGAGCCGCCACGGTACACGTCCGGGCCAACGGTTATGCCCCGAACTCCACAGCCGTGAGCAACGTGCCCGCCGACGGCACGGTCTCAGACGTGGTGGTGCGGCTTTCGTCGGGCGCGGCGATCGAGGGCGTCGTGATCGACTCGATGGGCCAGCCCGTGGCGGGCGCGCAAGTCTTCCTCGGACCCGTACCCATGGCGCCCATGCGGGAACAGGGTGCGAGTGCCCGCAGTGCCGCCGACGGCACCTTCCGGCTGGATTCGGTTGCGGAAGGTCAGACCGTCGTCTCGGCCTACCACCCGAAGTACGCGCAGGGCAGCGTCGGCGTGTCTCCCGTGGCCGGCGCCGTCCAGCACGTCGAGATTGTCCTCTCCCTGGGCGGCGTAATCGAAGGGACGGTCACGCTCGGCAAAGTCCCTATGCCCAACCAGAGCATCAGCATGCACTCCGTCCAGGGGCAGGGCGGCATGCCTCAGGGCATACAGACCGCTCAGACCGACGCCGACGGCGCCTATCGCCTCATGGGGGTTCTTCCGGGCGACGTGATGGTCAATGCGCACCTGAACCTGGGTGAAGGCGGCGTTATGAACCAGCGTTCTCAGAGCCGCCCGGCCCGTGTCGAAGAAGGCCAGGTGACCGTTGTCGACTTCCATTTCGATGAGGCGGACGCCGCCATCGAAGGCTACGTGACGCGCAACGGCGTGGCGACCTCGGCCCACGTCAACGCCCTGGCCGCGGCATCGGAGGCGGGAGGAGGACCGCCTTCGGAGCAACACATGGCCCAGGCCGATGCACAGGGCTTCTATCGCATCGACAACATCCCTTCGGGCACGTACCGACTTATGGTCGCCGCCTTCTCGCCGGAATCCCCGGGCGTTCAGCGCTCGGTAACCGTCGTCGCCGAAAGCGGCAAGGTGACGCGGTGCGACGTCGAGTTGAGCGGCGGCGCCCGCGTGGTCGGCACCGTCGAGGGGATGGAAACCGGTGAAACGGGGCACGTGATGGCCGTGGCCGGGTCGGCAACGCTGCCGGATTCGCCCACCATCGAATCGTTCCAGCACCTCAGCATGTCTACCGTGGCGGGTGCGGCCCTCGGCCCTGACGGCACGTTCCGCATCGAAGGGCTCGAACCCGGCGAATACACCGTCATGGCGGTGGTGATGCCCGAGGCGGCGGGGGTGACCGATCTCAACGACCTGTTCTCGCTGATGCGAATCGCCTCCGAAGAGGTCACCGTCGACGAGAGCGGCGAGGTGTCGGTCCAGCTCAGCCTGCCGTAGGCATCGAGGCCATCGCCGGAGCCGAAACCCTACTTGCGCGCGGGCGGCCGGGTTAGAAGGTCCTCGAGGACCGCTTCGAGCTCTTCGACCGTGCCCTTCTGCGTGTTGTGGGCGTGGTCGAGGTCGGGCGACGCCACCCAGCGGGTGAATCCGTCTTCGCGGCGGGTCTCGCAGGACCCCGTGGTCACTTCGTCGAAGTGGCGCGTGCCGCGGATGGCGTAGAGGATGGTCGAGGGATCGGCGCAGTGGCGCTTGCCGCCGGGACCTTCCGCCAGTTCGAAGGCCTTCCGGGCGGGGCTGTCTTCCGGCGCCTGGGCCAGCGTGGACCCGATGAAGTGCCGGTGGCCGAGGTTGCCTTCGCCGAAGCGCATGGGCGTGGGCCACCGCTGCATCACCTGCCACGCCGATTCGGGGTCCTGGGCATAGTTCCACGCGTACTGAAACTCGCCTTCCTCGTTGAAGTAGGGCCCCATGATCACCAGCTCCCGGACCTTGGCCTTCACCAGGTCGACGCCCGAGAGGGGGCTGTGCTCGTCGGCCGTCGTGTCGAGCAGGCGGGCAAGGTTGTTGAGCGGACCCAGGGCGATGATCATGAGCTCGCCGTCGGGCTGCTCGGCCAGGACGCGGCGGTACAGTTCGATGGCGTCGGGGATTTCGCGGCCTTCGCGGAGGCTTTCCGGGAAGGCCCGGACCACCCCTTCGCTGTAGGGCGATTCCAGCAGGAACCCTTCCTCTTTGAACGTGCCGAGGGGGATATCGGGCCGACCGTAGTAGTCGTTCAGCGCCTGGAGACAGGGCGCCCCCCATTCGCTCGACGTGCACGCCGCCATGGCCACGATCTCCGCCTCCCCGGCGTCGGCCAGGGCGTGCAGAATGGCCACGGCCGCCACGTCGTCCACGTCGGGGCCGATGTCGGTGTCAAGAAATATCCGCGGCGGGGCCGCGCCCGCGCTCATGGCCGCCACTCCCAACAACAGGGCCGCGCCCCCTTGGAAAAACGTCGACATGCCATTCTCCTCACGTTGCCTCCGTTGCAATCCGAACCGTGCTGACGGCGGCCACTATACCGGTCCGGAATGCGCCGGCACAACGTGCGGGGCCGGTTCGATGCGGGGACTCGATTCCAGGGCCGTCAGTTTTCTCTCTTTGCTAAAAACCGGAATTCCGGGTATCATTACATAGAGAGTTACAGACGCTTGGTGGCGTTACACTTAGCCAAAATGCGATAACTCCGATCCTGTCATCTTTCCCGGTAATTTGTTGACAGTTTTGTCCACTGTGGAGCATCTGCCGTCGGTGTGTACGGAAGATGCTTTTCTTTGCGTCGCAACGGCCATATATCATTCAGGAGGTAGAAGTTACGTGAAGC
>CAYVOE010000354.1:0-5634 GCA_964452795.1 uncultured Nitrospiraceae bacterium | reverse complement strand
TCCTGTGGCAGGCAGGGTCAGCTCAAATGAGCCCTTTGAGCGAAGTCCCCGTAGTCCTACGCGGGCAGGCAATGCGACATGGGCCCTTTGAGCGCAGTCCTCGTAGTCCTACGATAGGTTTGCAACTGCGGGTGGCGGAACGCCGGCTCGTCCCTTTCCTGCGCGAGGTACGGGCGCGCACGAGCTGCGGGTCCCTACCCTCCCGAGGGCTGGGGCCGGGGGGTCTCCTCGCCCTTCAACAGGCGAATCACGGCCTTGATGTCCTCCCAGGTCTTCTTCTTGTCCTCGGGGTTGCGCAGGAGATACGCGGGGTGATAGGTGACCCGCAGGGGGATGCCCTGGTAGAAGTGCCACTTGCCGCGGAGGCGGCCGACCGACTCCTCGGTATCGAGCAGACACTGGGCCGCGTAGGTTCCCAGGGCGCAGATGACCTTGGGCTGGATCAACTCGAGCTGGCGGATCAGGTACGGCTCGCACCGGGCCACTTCGTCGGGCGCGGGGTTGCGGTTTTCGGGGGGCCGGCACTTGATGACGTTGCAGATGTACACGTCGGCCCGCTCGACCTTGATGCCCTTCACGATGATGTCGGTGAGGAGTTGTCCCGCACGGCCTACAAAGGGCTTGCCCTGCCGGTCTTCCGACTGACCCGGCGCCTCGCCCACGAACACCAGTTGCGCCTTGGGGTTGCCGTCGCCGAATACGGTCTGGGTGCGGCCCTCGCACAGGCGGCAGCGCGTGCATCCGCTCACGATTTCGGCCAACTCGTCGAGGGTCGTCGCCAGCCGCTCGGGCGGAGGCTGGGGCATGGCCTCGAGGAGGGCCGCCACCTCGGGCGACACCCGCAGCGGACGGCGGCGCGGCCCGGAGGCGCGCAAGAGCAGTTCCCGGGTGTCGTTCAGTATTTCCTGGAAGAGATCCATGCGATGTCCGGCCTCTATGCCACGGGCGTTCAACTTCCACATACCGATGAAGGGTTCTCGGCGACGCCGCGCGGTGCCCGATGATAACACACCCCGAAAGGGACGCCCTATTCCCCCAATCCCCGTGTTGCGAAGCCGGGACTACGGCTTGGCGGAGCGGGGCGCGGCGGGAGCCTGTGCGGCTCGAAGCGCACGGGACGCGCGGCCCGCGTGGTATTGGCAGATGGCGACGGCCAGGGCGTCGGCGGCGTCGTCGGGCCGGGGCAGATCGTCGAGCTTGAGCAGGATCCGGACCATCTCCTGGACCTGGCGCTTGGTGGCTTTGCCGTAGCCCACTACGGCCGACTTGACCTCGGCGGCGCTGAATTCGCCGATGGCCAGATTCTGCTGCGCGGCGGCGAGGGTGATGACGCCGCGGGCCTCGATGACGGAGACCGCGGTCGTGACGTTGCGGGCGACGTAGATCTTCTCGATGGAGACGACGTCGGGACGGTACTGCTCGAGGAGACGCCGGGCCTCTTCGAAGATCCGGTTGAGGCGCTCCGGCAGGGGCAGATCGGCGGAGGTGGTGATGGTGCCGTGGGCCACGTGGTCGAGGCGATTGCCCTTGCCCTCGATGACGCCGTAGCCCGTGGTGGCGGTGCCGGGGTCGAAACCGATGACGCGCATCTCAGCTCGAGCCGTCCCGCGATTGTTCCGCACGTCCGGCGGCTATCCATCCCAAATGCATCCTTGCGCTCCCCGGCCCCGTTCGTTTGCGGCGGACAGATGCCGCCGCCTCCGTTCCTCCCTGTCTTGTCCCCCTTATAACACACGCGCCCCGACCCGCGCATCTGCGGACCGGGGCGGCGCAAAGCTCGGTGCACGCCGAAGGCCGGAGGCTACTCGCTCATCATGGCGGCCATGGCCTCTTCGGAGATGTCGAAATTGGCGTACACGTTCTGGACGTCGTCGTGGTCTTCGAGGGCTTCCATGAGCTTGAGCACGTGCTCGGCGGTCTTGCCTTCGACCTTCACGGTGGTCTTGGGCTCCATGGTCAGCTCGGCGCTGTCGACCTTGAGGCCCATGCCCTGAAGGGCTTCCGACACGGCGTGCAGGTCGTAGGGTGCCGTCGAAATGCGGTACTCGGTCCCTTCCGTGTCCACGTCTTCGGCGCCGGCTTCGATGGCCTTCTCGAACATTTCGTCTTCGGGACAGGCCTCTTTGGAAATGACGATGACGCCCTTTTGCTCGAAATTCCAGGTAACGGCGCCGGACTCGGCCATGCTGCCGCCGTTCTTGGTGAGGATGTGGCGGATTTCGCCCACGGTGCGATTCTTGTTGTCGGTCATGCTGTCGATGATGAGGGCGACCCCGCCGGGGGCGTAGCCTTCATAGCGCACCTCGTCGTAAGTCTGGCCGGGCAGTTCACCCGTGCCTTTCTTGATGGCGCGCTCGACGTTATCGCTGGGCATGTTGTTGGATTTGGCCACGAGGAGGACGGCCCGCAGGCGGGGATTCGCGGACGGGTCGCCCCCGCCGAGCCGCGCCGCCACCGTGATTTCCTTGGCAAGTCTCGAGAAGATCCGGCCGCGCTTTTGGTCCACGGCCGCTTTCTTCCGCTTGATTGTACTCCATTTTGAATGACCGGACATGGGTGTCTCGTCTCCTGAAAAGGCGTGCGCCGATTTCCCTAAAACCTCTGATGGTAACCGATTAAGTATAGCAACGGAGCCGGGTTTCGCGCAACGGAAAATCGCGCCGCCCGGCCCCGGGCGTGTCGTCGCGGGGCCGGGCGGAGGGTCGGCGTGTCGGAGATTCGTCTGATGGGGCGGCTCACCGAGCCGGCTGGGGTCCGGCGGGCTTTCGCTTCTCGGGGTAGAGCAGTTCCTGGACGGCCACGTTCTCGAGGTTGTCGGCCGTGACCACCGTGACGCCGGTGTCGATGCGTTCTTCGACGGGTTCTCCCTTGATGTGGGCGATGGCCGCGCGAACGCCTTCATAGCCCATCTTGTAGGGGTCCTGGACGATGAGGGCGTGGATCACGCCTTCCTTGAGGGCGTCGATTTCCTCCTCGGCGGAGTCGAAGGCGACCAATTTGACCTGACCGGCCTTGCCGGCGGCGCGGAGGGCCTGGGCGGCGCCCATGGCGCTGCTTTCGTTGGCGGCGAAGATGCCCACCAGCTCGGGGTGGGCCTGGAGCATGTCTTCAGTCAGGGTCATGGCCCGGGCCACGTCGCTCTCGCTGTACACCGTGGGCAGCAGCGTGATGTCCGGGTAGTTGGCGATGCCCTTCTTGAAACCTTCTTCCCGCAGGCGGGAGGTGGCGGCGCCGGGCACGAAGGCCACCAGGCCCACGGTGCCCCGGTTGTCGACGAGGCGGGCCAGCTCGTCGGCGGCCATCATGGCCCCCTTCTCGTTGTCCGTGGCGACGAGGGAAATGGGCGCGTCGGAGTCGACGGCCGAGTCGATGATCACCACGGGGATGCCCCGTTCCGCGGCCTTCTCGACGGAGCTGCGCATGCCCACGGGGTCGGTGGCGGCCATGACGATGGCGTCCACGTTCCGGCTGATCATGTCTTCGACGATGTTGATCTGTTCACTGACGTTGGTCTCCTGGGCGGGACCGCGCCAGAGGATGGCGGCGTTGTTCTCGAAGCCGGCCGCTTCGGCGCCCGCCTTGACGGTGAGCCAGAACTGATGCACCAGCCCCTTGGGGATGACGGCGATCTGGAGCCGGCCGCCCTGCACCCGATCACGGACGCTGACGCTCTGGGCGCCGGAATCCGCGTCGCCGACACTCGACTCTTTCGGGCCGCAACCGGCGGCCATCAACAATACCGCTAAGCCGATCCACACGCGTTTCATGTCCCGAAGCCTCCCTGATAGCCATGGGCGAACGAACAGCCACGAATCGCCGTTGCCCGGTAAGAACCTCACTCGTTCAGCAGTCCGGCGCGGCGTTTGCGCCAACTGTCGTACACCACCAGCGCGATGATAAGCGATCCGATGAGCACGTTCTGCCAGTATACGTCGTAGTCCTTGAGATTGAAGAAGTTGACGAGCACGTTCATGATGAGCGCCCCCGCGAGCGAGCCGAGCACGCCTCCCTCGCCGCCCATGAGGCTGGCGCCGCCGATGACGCAGGCGGCGATGGCGTCGAGCTCCATGCCCTGGGCGGCCGACGGGTCGCCGATGCCGGTCCGAGAGGTCAGCACCATGCCCGCAAAACCCGTCAGGAGCCCCGCGACGGCAAAGGCGATGATGCGGACGCGGTCGATGGCGATGCCGGAGAGGCGGGCGCCCACGGGGTTGCCGCCGGTGGCGAAGATGGCGCGGCCGAAGCGGGTGAAGGTGAGAACGGCGGCGAAGAAGAGCCCGATGGTGAGGGTGATGCTCACGGGTATCCACCAGCCCCGGGTGCCGCCCAGGTAGGCGAAGGAGGACGGCAGGCCGTAGATGGGCATGCCGTCGGACAGCAGGAACGCCGCGCCGCGCGCCGCCATCATGGTGCCGAGGGTGACGATGAAGGCGGGTATGCGGGCCTTGGTCCAGAGCAGGCCGTTGATGAGGCCCACGGCGAGCCCCACGAGGGTGCCCACGGCCACGCCCACGGGCATGGGCCAGCCCCACCGGGCCATGACGATGCTCCCCACGACCCCCGACAGGGCCGCCACGCTGCCCACGGAGAGGTCGATGCCGCCGGTGATGATGACCAGGGTGGCGCCGATGGCCACCAGCCCCACGACGCAGGTGCGGTACACCACCTGGGTCGCGTTGTAGGGGTCCGCGAAATTGGGCTCGAGGACCCCCAGGATCACGCAGAGCCCCGCCAGGATCACCAGGGGCGAATGCTGCGCCAGAAACTGCTTCATTCCCGCTCCTACCCTATGGCCCGCGACGCCTCTGCCGCACGGGCGGCCTCCGCGGCCGCGGCACGCCGGGCCCCGCGGGGGACACACGGCGGACCGCGCCTCGCCGCCCTTCCTCTGTAGACGGGCGGGCCGATACGATCCATCATTCCGCGTCGCTTTCGCAACTCAGGCGAGCGGCAGCTTGACGGGCTGGCCTTCCTTTCCGGACCGGTCGGCGGCGAACACGACCTCGTGGGTCTTGTAGGCGTCGGCCACGTTGGCGTGCGACTCCCGATCCTCCCGGATGCATTCGACGAGATGGTTCACTTCGTGGTCGAAGGGGTGATGGCGCACGTCGCCGCTGTCGGGCAGGATGGTGGGGACGTCGACCCAGTCGGTCTGGCCGGCGAAGGCCTTGCGCGACCAGATCCGGTTGTTCTTGATGGTGCCTTCGGTGCCCACGAGGTTGATGTTGAAGACGTAGGGCTGGATGCACTCGATGCACGACGAGACCTTGCCGATGCGGCCGTCGTCGAAGCGGCACACGGTCACCGTCGTGGGCTCGTACTCGTATTCCTTGAAGTCGGGTCCGCCGCCCTTGACGCCGTACTGGAAGACCTCGACGATCTCGCCGCCCATGAACCAGCGCACGGCGTCGAGGGCGTGACAGCCGGCGCTGAGCAGGGAGCTCCCCCCCACTTCCTTGGTCACGTTCCACCCGTACTGCTTGTACCAGGGCCCGATGCCGTGGAAGTAGTCCACCTCGCCCAGGAACACGCGGCCGATGGCGCCGCTGGCCAGCCGCTTCTTGATGATCTCGAACAGGGGGTTCCACCGCAGCACGAAGCTGACCACCGTCTTCACGCCGGCCTTCTGGACGG
>CAYVOE010000353.1:0-5636 GCA_964452795.1 uncultured Nitrospiraceae bacterium | reverse complement strand
GGCACCCACACCGTGGTCATCGACAACGACGGCTTTACCCACTTCGTTCGCCACGCCACGGAGGTCCTGGCCCGCATCGGCCTCGACTATGCCACCAAGACGGTGAAGAAGGGCGCCCTGTTCTACGAGGAGTACCTGCCGGCCGAGACCCTGCTGTACAGCCTCGTCATCGCCGAGGACAGCCGGAACGGCAAGAAGAAGCCGGACGAAGTGGTGATAAAGATGAAGTCGGACGAAGTCCTTCGGTACGTCGCCTCGGCCCCGTCGTACCTGCAGTTCGGCGCGGGAGAGACCATCGGCAAGGGCCTGTGCAACGTGCGCTTCGCCAACGGGAAGGGGAATTGACCATGGCTCAGACCGAATCGGCGACGCTTCAAACGCTGGAACAGCGACGCGCCCGGCATGCCTGGGAAGCGGTACAGCGGGCGAAGCGGGGAGAGGGTAGTCACAAGGGACAGGATCCTGCGGAATTCCGGCGTCAGGCGAAGAGACTTCCCACGCGTATCGTAACCGCCGGGCTGGGACATGCAGTGGCATTTCTGAACGCCAAGAACGATGCGCCCGGCCTTGTCACAGAGCTCTCGGGGTGGATCAATCAGCGGCTTCCCCTGCATCCGAAAGAACCCCAGGAACTGTGCCAGCGGATCGTCTTTGGGGACGCCCAATTCCTTCGTCGCGTCACCGACGAAGCCGTCGCCTACTTGCAGTGGCTCGTCCGCTTCGCAGAAGCGGAACTGCCTTCCGATTAGAGGGAGGAGTTTACTCATGACCTACGAGCTGTACCTCCCGAGAAGCACCCAGCGCTTGATAACGAATCGGCTGGACGGTGCTCTAAACGAGTGCAATCCCTCGTTGATTCTTGACAAGTACAGTGTGTTCCAATCACAAATTGGACAGCGTAAGGCTCTAGAGCGGGTCTGCGGCGCCGGAGCCGATCCGGAGCTCGTGGAAACCGTTGAAAAGCGCCGCCGTCGCGCCCTCCAGTCGATGGGCGCCCGGATGTGGGTATGCGAAACCACCGGCCCGCTTACCTTGCACCTCTCGCGCGCGTCGGCACTCGAGAACGCCGGAATCTGCCTCCATCCCCTCTACGGATTCGTGTACCTGCCCGGAAGCGGCCTCAAAGGCATGGCCCGGGCCTACGCCGAGACGGTCTGGCTCCCTCAGCAGGTCGGCGAGAAGAACGCTTCGGAGAACGAGCCTTCGGAGCGGATCCGCCGGGTGTTCGGTCATACGGCGGGCGAAAAAGACCCGAAGAAATACACCGCCGGAAGCGTCATCTTTCACGACGCATGGCCGGAAGCGCGGCCGGGCCTCGAGATCGACATCGTCAACTGCCACCACGCCAAGTACTACCAGGGCGAGGACGCTCCGGGGGACTGGGAAAGCCCCATTCCCGTCACATTCCTGGCCATCGGCCCGGGCCATCGCTTCACCTTCGCCCTGGGAAAGCGCGCGCCGCACGTTTCCGACGCCGATGTCGAGCTCGCCCGAGAATGGCTCACCGGGGCGCTGGTTCATCTCGGCGCCGGCGCCAAGACGGCGGCGGGCTATGGTTGCTTCAAACCAGTTGACTCGACTGTAAGCGTACCCGCGCTTCCGCCCTCGGAGGAACGGCGAACGTTCAAAGCACGTCTCGAACTGGTCACTCCGGCCTTTCTTGCCGGGGCTCATCAGGGGTCCAACGACTGCGATCTCCGTGGCGCCGCGCTTCGTGGCCTTTTGCGCTGGTGGTGGCGAACTTTGTATGCAGATTGCCTCGATATCAAATCGCTGCGTGCTCTGGAATCGTCCATCTGGGGGGATACCAATGCCGGCAGCCCGATAACGATCAGGGTTACGCGGTTGACTGACCTGAAGGTATCGGCCTTTATACCGCAAGAAGTAGCGCAAGACCAGAAGCTACCACTACCAGACCTTGGGAAGAAGCGGGCGTCAATCAAGAGACGGATCTCTCCAGGTTACGTGTATCATGCCATGGGCATGTTTCGAATGGGGAGGGATAGCAAGGACCGCTCTTTCGCGGACCCGAAAAGCGCATGGCAAGTTCGGATTGTCGCTCGGGCCACCACTCATACCAAACCGGATACAGATAAGGCGACGACCATAACGGCAGATATGGTCTTGAAACAAGCCGTCGCGGCTCTGTGGTTGCTTTGTCATTACGGGGGCGTCGGCGCCAAGAGTCGGAAAGGATACGGTTCACTGAAGGATCTCAGTCCTACCGAACTCGAATCGGTGGAGAGTGGCATAGGGAGGCTTGATCTCGCCGACTGCCTGCGGATGGCCCAGGAATTGCGCGAACGCTGCGGCTATCCGGAGCAACACCGCGACGAGCCGGATTCTCCGGCATGGCGAAGCGCAATTACGATGGAGGAAACTGTGCGGTGCCGGAACAGTTGGCACGCCGTCCACGCCATCGGAGAGGCGATGCGAACCTTCGCCGGCGAACGCACACGTGATCGACGCAAGTGGGCTCTTGGACTCCCCCGAAAGCTGCATGAGCCCTACAGCGATAATCTGACCCAGGCCGAGGCCCGAGCGTACCTCGCGCGCAACAAGGAACGTTACGCTTCACCGATTCACTTCCACGTAGCACCGGGGCCGAATGGGCAGACGTTTGTAGTACGTTTTGTCGCGTTTCCAGCCAAGTACCTGCCGGATTTTCAGACGAGTAAGTCCTACCTGTGCGAAGTGCGAGACTCTCTGGGAAAGTACCGTTGGGAATCGATGCCCGACGAACTACCCCATAACCAATCGGCCGCCGACACAGTGCCGGCTGCTTCTTCACCGGATCCCTTGGCGAAAGGAAGCATCGTGCCCGGCGTCATCGTGTCGCGAGGGGTCAAGAAGATAAGGGCCAAGGAAACCCTCACGAACAGAGAAGGCGACGTACTGAATCCCAGGGACGTCCCGTCTGATGTAACGGTCGATAGTGAAGTCTACCTCAAAGTACTCCACAACTTGAAGTCACAGATTACGTTCGATTGGGTTTCTCCCGAGGAGGCACAGTCTGCTGAAGAGGGCGCGGACCGCGAGGAGGGGCAACCTTGAGGCGCATTCAGATCAGTTTCATCGGCCGGGGGCGGCGCAACGACCGGGCCGGGAAGGACGGCAAGCCCGTCGGGCCGTCGGGATACGAACTGGCCCGGTATGACTTCGGGGCAGGCGGTCAGTACCAAACGACCTTCTTCGGCCACGCCTTGGGGCGTCATCTCGCCTCGGGCGGCCGGGCGCCCGACGCGCTCATGTGCCTGGGCACGTCGGGTTCCAGTTGGAGCACCCTCATCGACGGCGTCGATCCGGACGTTTTCGACGACGAATTGTCGCGCTGGGGAGACGCGGTGGAGAGCAAGGCGAACCGGGACGACGGCGGCGCCGTCGAGTCTGCTGACCTGGCGAGGATGGCGTCGACCCTGGCGCGGGGCCTGGGCGTGCCCGAGCTCATCCTCGAAGTCATCGGCGACGGCCGCAGCCGATCCTCCCAGCAGGCCCTCACGGCCGCATCGAGCCGGGCGACCGGGTCATCCTCGACATCACCCATGCCTACCGCCACCTGCCCGTCCTGGCGTCGTTTATGCTCACGGCCCTGCACTGGCTGCGAGGGGTCGAAGTCGAGGCGATTTACTACGGCGCCTTCGACATGGCGGCGCGGGGCGAGACCGTGCCCGTGGTGGACCTGTCGCTCTGCGCCGACTACGCCCGCGACGCCGCGTGCTTCGCCACGTACCGGCTCACGGGGAGTTGCAGGGATCTGGCGTCCCAGTTTCCCGAGGCCCGCGAGGTCATCGACCGTCTCGACCTCTTCGAAAACACGAACCAGGTCGGCCGCGCCAAGACCCAGGCGCTTCAGGCCCGGGCGCTCCTCGAGCCGCTCGCCGAAGCCGACCACGATCCCCTTCGGGCGGGGGTGGCCCGGGGATTGTGCGACGGCCTCGATTGGGCCGACGGCGCCTCTCACCTGAAGCGCATGCTCGAGCGGAGCCGTCGCTTTCGGGTCCATCGCGAGTACGCCAAGTGCGCCACCCTGCTGGTCGAGTGCATCCTGTTCACGGCGGCGGTGCGGGTCAATCCCGGCCTCGATCCGGGGCGCTACAGCGAAGACGCGCGCAACGACGGGCACGACTGGATCCGGAATGAACTGAAGGAGAGGAATCGAGAACACTGGACGGCCTTCGTCCGACTCAACAATCTGCGCAACTGCATCGCGCACGGGACCGTGTCCAACCGCCGCGACGTTCAGCGCGCCCTCGGCGACCGGGCGGCCCTCGAACGCATCCTCGACGACGCCCTCGATCTGGCCGACGCGCTCATCCGGGAACGGGCCGAATGTCCATGAACGCGCCCCATATCGCCGCGCCCTGTCTTCGGGCGGACCTGGCTCTGGTGGAACGGGAGATGGTCCTGCGGTTCGCCCGGCCGGTGGCCGTGCCCGAGTTTCCCGTCGTCACCCTGCGCGGCCTCCTGGGCTACGCCCTCAAGGAATACCTGGCCCCGGACCACGACACGCCCCCGGAAGACAGCCTCTTCTGGCTCCTCTTCAAGCCCGGCGAACGGCGGCCCCACCCGGTCCTGCTCGACTGCGCCCCCGGCGCCGGCGCGGCCACGGCCCTGCGCATCGCCCTCCGGGGCTTCGGCCGCCACGGCGAGGCCTTTCTCGACACCTGCGTCGAGGCCCTCGCCCGGTGCGGTCCCCGCGGCTTCGGCGTCGACCGCGTGCCCTACACCCTGGATCCCGGCGCGACGGTCCGGCCCCCGGCCCCGTGGGACCCCGCCTGGAGGCCTCCCGCGGCGGGCGGGGGGACGCTGGAACTGGTCACCCCGGCCCAGCTCACCTGGCGCAACGCCCCCGTCGACGAGGAAAGCCCCCTGCTTCACGTCATCGGCTGGGCCGCCGTGCGCCGCCTGCGCGGGTTGGCCGAGGCCTGGGGCGGGGAGGTCGCGGCCGACCCGGAGGCCGTCGACGCCGTCCTCGAGGCCGGCCGCATGACCCGCACCGCCCTCGACCGCGTCCGCGCCGAGCGCACCTCCTCCATGGACGGCGACTCCATCGCCATCGGCGGCATCCGCGGCCGCATCGAGTTCGAGGGGCCGCCGGAACTGCTGCGCATCTTCGCCATCGCCGCCCGAGTGGGCATCGGCAAGAAGGTCTTCGCCGGAAACGGTCGGGTCCGCCTTGTTCCGCCTTCGGAGGGTTACCCTTGACGAAAACGCCGATAACGGCTATCCTGCCAACGGGTTGGACGCATCGGACGGAAGCGGTGGCGAAACCTCCGGATTCGAGTTTTTCGAGGGGAGGTTTCGCCAAAGGCGAGATCGAGGCGTATCAACGGGTTACGTCGGTTGCGGTCGAGTGAACTCTTGACAGAGGAAATGGACCCGTGGGAGGTTTCGCCAAACGCCTTTGTAAGTCCTTGCCGCCCAACGGCCCCGGAAGCCTGCTCCGGAAATCATTGCCCTGACAGACAAGGGATTGAAACCACCTCATACATCCCGCGGATCTCTTCACTGATCCGCCCGGAAATCATTGCCCTGACAGACAAGGGATTGAAACATGATGCCCGCCCTTCTTTTCATTCAGGTCGGCCAGCCGGAAATCATTGCCCTGACAGACAAGGGATTGAAACTCGCGGTCA
>CAYVOE010000352.1:0-5668 GCA_964452795.1 uncultured Nitrospiraceae bacterium | reverse complement strand
GCCCCACGAGGCCCGCGGCGAGGAGGTCAAGGCCTACGTGGCTCTGCGCCAGGACGGCGTGGCGACGGAAGACGATCTGCGCCGTTACTGCCGCGAGCGCCTGGCCCGGTACAAGTGCCCCCGCGAAGTCGAGATTCTGCCCGCCCTTCCGAAGGGGCCCACGGGCAAGATCCTCAAGCGCGAACTCCGGGTCCGTGTCCGGTGACGAGCCCTCGGAAAGGCCTTCGCAGCGGGGGCGTTTCCGGGGCGCGGTATGGTATAGTTGTCCGACGTACTAGCGCGACCCGCTGAGGAATGATTCTGGAATGACCAAGAACAGGGATGATCGTCAGAAAAAAGGGGCGTCGCTCCTGGCGCGTGTGAATTCGTCTGCCGACCTTAAGGCGCTGTCCATGGAGGACCTCCAGCGCCTGGCGGCGGAGATCCGGGAACGGATCATTTCGACCGCGGCGGCGGGCGGAGGCCACCTCGCTCCCCACCTGGGCGTGGTGGAAATGACCCTCGCCATTCACTACGTGTTCGACACGCCCCACGACCTTCTCGTGTGGGACGTGGGCCATCAGACCTACGCCCACAAGCTCGTCACCGGTCGGCGCGACCGGTTCGACACCATCCGCAAGAAGGACGGGCTCAGCGGCTATCCCAGACGGTCGGAGAGTCCCTACGACCCCTTCGGCGTGGGGCACAGCTCGACGTCCATCTCGGCGGCGCTGGGCATGTCCGTGTCCGCCGACCTTCAGAAGGACGACCGCCGCGTCATCGCCGTCATCGGCGACGGCGCCATGACCGCCGGCATGGCCTTCGAGGCACTGGCCCATGCGGGTCACCTGGGCAAGGACCTTCTCGTCGTCCTCAACGACAACCGCATGTCCATTTCGCCCAACGTGGGGGCGTTGTCGTCGTACTTCAACCGGCTCATCACCCACGGCCTCTACAACCGGGCCAAGGAAGACGTCGAGAGCTTCATGAAGCGCATCGTGGGCTCCCACCTCACCCGGGCGGCCCAGCGCGTCGAGCAGTCGGTCAAAGGGTTCATCACGGCCGGCGGGCTCTTCGAAGAGTTCGGATTCCGTTACATCGGTCCCGTGGACGGGCACGACCTGCCCACGCTGGTGGATTTCCTGCGGAACATCAAGAACCTCCGTGGCCCCATCCTGTTCCACTGCTTCACGCAGAAGGGCAAAGGCTACAGCTACGCCGAAGAGGACCCCTGCACCTATCACGGGGTGCGCCCGTTCAACGTGGCCACGGGCCAGTTCGAACCGGCTCCGTCCAGCGGCAAGCCCGTGAAAAGCTTCACCGACGTCTTCGCCGACGCCCTCATCGAGGCCGCGAAGGAAGACGACCGCATCGTGGGGATCACGGCGGCCATGCCCACGGGGACCGGGCTCAGCAAGTTCCAGCAGCATTTCCCCGACCGGTTCTTCGACGTGGGCATCTGCGAGCAGCACGCCGTGACCTTCGCCGCGGGTCTCGCCACCCAGGGCATGCGCCCCGTGGCGGCCATCTACTCGACCTTTCTCCAGCGCGCCTACGACCAGTATTTGCACGACGTATGCCTGCAGAACCTGCCCGTGGTCTTCGCCATCGACCGGGCCGGCGCCGTGGGCGAGGACAGCCCCACCCAGCAGGGGGCCTTCGACCTGTCCTTCCTGCGTTCGGTGCCCAACATTCAGGTCCTGGCGCCCCGCGACGACGTCGACATGCGCCTCATGCTCCAATGGGCGCTCCAGCAGGACGGGCCCGTGGCGGTGCGCTACGCCCGCGCCAGCGCCCCCACCCTGGGCGAGAGCGAGGGCCGCGACATCACCCGCGGCGAGATCCTGCGCGAGGGAAGCGACGCCATCCTCCTGGGCCTCGGGCCCTGCCTGGCCCACTGCCTCGAAGCGGCGGACCTGCTTCAGTCGGAGGGGCGCAGCGTGGGGGTCATCGACGCCCGTTGGGTCAAGCCCCTCGACGCGGAGCTGCTCGACCGCATCGCCGGCATACCCATCGTTACGGTGGAAGAGAACTCCATCGTCGGCGGCTTCGGATCGGCCGTCCTCGAGCATTTCGAGAGCCGCGGCCGACTCCACGAGCTTCGGCTCCGGCGCCTGGGCTTCCCCGACGCCTTCATCGACCACGCCACCCGGGAGCAGCAACTGGCGGAGATCGGCCTCGATCCCCACAGCATTGCCGCCGCCGTGCGGAGCCTCATCGAGCAGCACAGCCCCGTTTCGGTGAAATAAGCCCGAGCCGTTTTGTCCGAGCCCTTGTCTTTCGTCGCCTGCGCGGCGGAAGACAGGGGCTCGTTGTTGATGGGGCGTCTTCTGCGGGAAACCCCGCCTTCGTCTGTCGGCCATGCGCCAATCATTCACCCCGGCGATCCGGCCTGGACCGCCCGAGCCATATGAGGCGGAATCCTAACTCTTCCGACGAATACCACATAAGCCGATAGCCCCGATACGAGATGCAAAATTTCGGGCTTTATGATACTATTGTGCCATCAAGGGTCCCGGCAAGAATCTCCCGCTCCGGCATTTGTTGCCTGCGACCAAGGCGGGCGCCGTCGGGTCGGGACAATGTAAACCTTTTATTAATAACGAATTACATCGTTCGCAGTGCGTGGCACGGTAGTTGCACTCCTCCGGGCGACGGAAAGCACAACCCGGAGGAAAGGAGGACCTTACATGACTGCGTTTCCCGGTGTGGACGCTTCGGAGGTGTTGCGGCACGCGATGCGGGTGGCCGAATTCAACCACCGCCTCATCGCCAACAATGTCGCCAACGCCGACACCCCGGGATACGATGCCGCGCAACTCGACTTTCAGCGGACTTTGCGCCGCGTGATAGAGGCGGAAAGCCGACCGACGCTCCGCATCGGTCAGGCCGACCGTTTCGATGCTCTTTACGAACGAGCGAATTTCAAGTCTCTTGCATCTTTAGCGAAGAATGACTACAATAAAGTAGATATCGACCACGAATTGGCCAAGCTATCCGAGAATACCGGGAACTATACGGTTTTTTCGAGTCTTTTAGCCAAGCGATTCGGCATTATCAAGAACATGCTGAATTCGGTGGCCTAGTCGGTCAGGCAAGGCAGCCATGTGGAACAGCGTTTCGGCGAGAGAGATTGCGGTGAGCGGGCTGCGGGCCCAGCGGATCCGCATGAACGTTATCGCGAACAATATCTCCAACGCCTTTGCCACGCGTACGCCGGAGGGGGGAGCCTTTCGGCGGCAACTGGCGGTCTTCGAGGGGGCGCCTTTGACTCCCCGGAGCGACCGCGACGATGCGGGGGTGCGGGTGGCGCGGGTCATCTCGGACGGGTCTCCGTTTCGGACCGTCTACGACCCCGCCCATCCCGACGCGGACGCGCAAGGCAACGTGTCCTATCCGAATGTGAACCTGGCGGTGGAGATGGCGGACCTGGTGTCTGCGCAGCGCGCCTACGACGCCAACATCGCGGTTCTGGCGTCGGGTCGGCGCATGACCCAGAAAGCCCTGGAAATCCTCCAGGCCTAGCGAGCGAAAGGGATTGAGCGGTGGCAGAGCCCATTAATCTGGCGGCATTGACTTCCCAGCGCGTGGAACTCGAGCCGCGGGCGCCCCAGCTACCCCGGACGGCGCCGGGCCCGGGCGAGGCCAAGCCTTTTCGCGAGGTTCTGGCCGAGACCGTGGGCGAAGTCCAGCGCCTCCAGACCGAGGCGGATACGACCATCAAGCAACTCGTGGCCGGCGAGATCAAGGACGTTACCGACGCCATGATCGCCGTCGAGAAGGCGGACGTGGCCTTCCAGACGATGATGGTGGTTCGGAACAAGATCGTCGCCGCCTACGAAGAGATCATGCGCATGCAGGTGTAGGGCGGGCGCCGTTCGCCCGTTCTATGTGAACGATCCGGGCATCTCCCGGCGCGTGTTTTCCGTCAAGAAGGGCCGCCGGCTTTTCGAGCGCCGCACCACGCGGCACGGCGCAGGAGCCGGCGGGGCAGCCGGATGCCCCCGGCGAGCCGGAACCCACCGGTTCCGGTCTACCGGGCCCGCGGGACGCTTGCGGGAACGGAGGTTCCCCCGAGTGTCGGGCGGCGGGGCAGCCGAAAGGCGCCGACCGTCTCGCGCGCGGAGGTGTAAATTGAATCCGAGTTGAATTTCCCCGGGGTCGGCTGTGCCTTTCAAGGGCGGCGGACTCCGGTGAAGAGGGGGCTGCGGGCGCATTGCGGGGCGCCGGGCTATCCTGCGTTTTGGGTTGTATCTTCACACCGGCGCAAGTGTGGAGGCAGAGACGGGAAGGTCTTTCGGCACGGGCTTGGGGCGTGCCGGGAGCCACCGGTGCTTCGCCGGAAGAGTAAGGTGGGATATGCCGTTTTTCGTCCAGCTTTTCCAGGGCGTCTCGCAGGCATGGCGGCGGCTTTCGCTGAGCGCGCGCGTCAACCTCGGCGTCGCGTCCGTCATCACCGTTCTGCTCGTGGCGGGCGTGGTCCTGTTTCAGACCCGGCCCCACTACGTGCCCCTGTACACGGGGCTGGACCTGGGCGAATCGGCCGAGATCCAGTCCTACCTCGCCGAGCAGGGGATTCCCTTCGACCTTGCCGACGGCGGCCGCACCATCCGGGTGCCGATTGAAGACCGCAGCAGCGCCCGGGTCGAGCTCGCCCAGCAGAATCTGCCCACCCAGCAGGGCAAGGGGTTTGAGCTCTTCGATCAGCAGAGCCTGCTCACCAACGACTACCAGCAGAACATCCAGTATCAGCGGGCGCTGGCGGGCGAGCTCATGCGCCAGCTCAACCAGTTCGACTTTGTAAAGCGCTCCTCGGCCTACATTTCCATGCCTCGGGAGCCGCTCTTCGCCGACGAGGAGGTGCCCGTCCGCGCCGCCGTGACCCTGGACGCGCGCCGCGACCTCACCCGCGAAGAAATCAAGGGCGTCCTTCAGATCATCAGCGCCTACGGCGGCGGACGGCTCAACCCCGGCAACGTCACCCTCATGACCCACGACGGGAAAACGCTGCACGTCCCCGTGGAAGACAGCCGCGCCGCCCTCGCCAGCGACAAGCTCGACGTCGTCGAACGCCTCGAGCGGCAGCGTCAGGCCAAGATCGAGTCGGTCCTCCGGCCTCTGGTGGCCCAGGCCGTCGTGAGCGTCAGCGCCGAGGTGGACTTCTCCGTGGAGCGGGTCACCGACACCCAGGTATCCGACGGAATCGCCATCATCACCGATACGCGCACCTCGGAGACCACCAACGAGCCCGTCGCGTCGGGCGCGCCCGGCGTGTCGTCCAACCCTCCCGACGGCGTGGTGCCCTCCGCGGCGACCATTACGCAGGATCGGACCACGGAAGAAACGGTCAACGTGGAGCCGTCCGTTCGGACCACCGAAATGACCGACGAAGGGCCCGCCATCACGGGGTGGAGCGTCAGCGTCGTCGTCGACATGGGGGACCGCCAGGAAGTTACCGATACCGAAGGCCAGCCCACGGGAGAGCAGGAATACATCCCGTTGACGGACGAAAAACGGGAGATGATCAAGCACGTGGTGGCCGCGGCCATCGGCCCTTCGCTGCCCCTGGACGACGTGGCGGTATACGACCATCCGCTGATAGGCGTGGACAAGCTTCCCTCCGCAGAAGCCGCATTCCTGGATGTGCGGAGGGAAATAACTGGATTTACTCTACTCGAATCGGGTATAC
>CAYVOE010000351.1:0-5681 GCA_964452795.1 uncultured Nitrospiraceae bacterium | reverse complement strand
ACTTCATGATGTTCGAGACCAGCACCTTCCACGACGACTGCTTCGCCGCCCGCCAGATCTACAACGCCGGCGGCTTCGGCAAGCTGGTCTACTCCGAGGGCGAGTACTACCACTACATGGCGGAGCCCATCGACTCGTTCAAGGGCTGGCGCATCGGCCTGCCGCCCCAGTGGTACCCGACCCACTCGAACGCGTACTACGTGGGCATCTCCGGCGGCAGCTTCACCGAGGTGTCCTGCATGGGCATCCCCAGCGTCATCCCCCACCTGATGCCGGACAACAACGTCTACAAGAATCCCTTCGGCACGGAGATCGCCCTGTTCCGCACCAGCGAGGGCGGCATGTCGCGGATGGCGGTAAGCTGGGACTCGCCCGGCCACGGCGGCGAGATGGGCCGGGTGCGCGGTCAGAAGGGCTCCCTCTACGGGAAGTACGACGGCATCGAAGACATCTCGAAGATGAACCTGAAGAAGCCGCCGCTGCCTCCGGGCGTGGATCCGGGCGGTCACGGCGGGTCTCACGGGCATCTGGGCCACGAGTTCGTGATGTCCATTATCGAGGAGCGCAAGCCCCTGGTCGACATCGCCTGGGCGCTGAACATGACCGTGGCCGGCATCGTGGCCCACGAGTCCGCCCTCAAGGACGGCGAACTCCTCAAGATCCCGCAATACGCCTTCGACAGCTAGACGCGGCGGGTCGTATCGCGGAGTTTCCCCCGCAGTCACGTTCGGAGTACGCGTTCAAGCGGCGCGTACTCCGAACTTTTTTGCTTTCCCCGCCTCATTCCGGGTTCGGCACGACCTGATCGCTTGCGAAGATTCGGATGTGCTGCCACCGCTCGCTGTGGAACCGGGTGAACAGGACGGCGCTCAGTCCCATGATGTAGATGGTGGCGCCGCCCCAGGCGCCGAGGGCTCCCCATCCCAGGCCGAGGGCGAAGAGGGCCGACATGGGCAGGAATCCGCCGTAGGTGCCCAGGAAGGTCACGACGGCCATCCATCGGGTATCGCCCACGCCGCGCAAGGCCCCCGACATGACGATGTTGGTGGCGTCGAAGGCCTGGAACAGGGCCGCCAGGATCAACATGTAGTGGCCGAGGCGCACCACTTCGGGAATGCTGGTGAAGAACAAGCGGATGAGGGGCGGCCCCGCCACCGCCATCAAAATCCCCACCAGGAACATGTACGCCATGCCGAGCCGCAGCGCGATGTAGGCTCGGTGCTTGGCCCGCGCGATGTCCCTCCGCCCGATGTACTGGCCCACGATGGGGGCCACGGCGTGGTGCAGGCCCACCACGGGCATGAACGAAAGCTGCATGAAGTTGATGGCCACGTTGTGCGCCGCCAGCGAGGTGTCGCCGAAGCGGCCCACGATGTAGCTGGTGAAGATGCCCCAGTTGAAGATGTCCATGAACCAGGTCAGGCCCGCCGGCCACCCGATCCGGAACAGTTCCCCCATGCGGACCGCGCTGAAGGCGAACCCCGAGCGGGTGCCGTATTCCCGTTCCAGAGAACGAGACATGAACACGGCGTGAAGCACGCCCGCCTGGGCCGCCTGGGCGATCACCGTGGCCCAGGCCGCGCCCGCCACGCCCATGACCGGGAATCCCCACTTCCCGAAGATCATGGCGTAGTCCAGAACGATGTTGACCACGTTGGCCAGGAGCCCCGCCCACATGGGTACGCTCGGACGGCCGATGGCCTGGAAAAAGGCCCCCAGGGCCCCCTGCCAGCCCAGGAACACGAAGCCGACCAGGCGGATCCGGAAGTAGATGATCTCGAGCTCCGTGACCTCCGGCGAATGGCCCATGGTCTCGAAAAAGGGCCTCGACAGGGGCCACAGGCCCATCACCAGCAGCCCCGACAGGAGGGACAGGTGGATCCCCTGCCAGGCATAGCTGCCGCAGTCGCGCGAGGAGCCCCGGCCGATGCTCTGGGACACGAAGGTGGTCACGCAGCTGATCATGCCGAGGAAGAAAGTGGCGAAGGTGAAGGTCCACAGGCCGGCCGGGCTCACGGCGGCGAGGGCGTCCTTGCTCACGCGGGCCACCATCATCTGGTCCACGAACTGCATGATGGTGAACGACAACGAGCCCAGGACGATGGGCCAGGCCATGCGCACCACTTCGCGCAGACCGGCCCCGCGGGGTTCTATGGGGGATGCGGGATCCATAAGACTCACTTAACTGCTCGGTTGGTCACAAACGACGTAGAGTACCACGTAATAGCGGCTTGATGCATACTGCCGGGCCATGCCGCGCCGGATGGACCTCCCCTGTACCAACCTCCCCCGACGCCCCGTCGGGAGCGCGACGCCCGCGACCGTCGCGCTCCTCGATGAGCGGTCTCAAGACAGGCCCGGTCAGGCCGAGCCGGATTTCCCGGGGACGTACTCGAAATTGTACTCCGCCTCGGCCAGGGGCGGGGCTTCCGCATCTTTTTTCGAGATGATGCTCGGCTCGAGGGGCCACCGGATGCCCAGGGCCGGGTCGTTGTACAGCAGGGACCGCTCCGCCTCGGGCGTGTGGATGGCCGTGCACTTGTAATACACGAGGGTGTTGTCCTCGAGGGCCACGAAGCCGTGGGCAAATCCCACCGGCACCCACAGGGCCCGCCGGTTCTCGGCGCTCAACACCTCGCCCACGTGCTAGCCGAAGGTGGGCGAGCCCCGGCGAAGGACCACCGCCACGTCGTACACCGAGCCCTGGAGGACGCGCACCAGCTTGCCCATGCCGTGCGGCTCGATCTGGTAGTGCAGCCCCCGCAACACGCCCTTCGCCGAGCCGCTGCAGTTGTCCTGCACGAAATTCTCGCGGAACCCCTGTTCGCCGAACATCCGTTCCGAATAGGTCTCGGCAAAGAAGCCGCGGTGATCGGAAAACAGGCCCGTTTCTATCACGAGAACCCCGTCGATGTCGGTGGTATGCACCGTTACGGGCATTGGCATGGTCGAATTCCCTCCCGCTGTGGAAGTGCCGGAGACGCGGTCTCCCCGGGGATTTCCCGGAACCGGTCTCGAAAAAGGTCAGAGACCCGTGATCATAGGAATTCGACATCTTCCGTTCAAGAGCGTCGAATCGGCGTACCCCTTGACAAAACGGGCCCCGAGGGTGGAGAATAAGACTGAAAATCAATTCAGTTATCATGGGAGGATCGATTCGATGACCAAGGGGCTGACACAGCGGCAGGCTGCCATCCTGCAATACATCATCGACTGCATCCGCGAAGACGGCAGCCCCCCCACCATCGCCGAGATCGGCAAGCACTTCGGCATCGCCTCCACCAACGGCGCCAACGACCACCTCGTGGCCCTCGAGAAGAAGGGATACATCGAACGGTCGTCGAAGGCCCGCTCGATCCGCGTCACCGAAAAGGCCGCCCCGGGCCTCTACCGCAGCGAGGTGGCCACCCTCCCGCTCCTGGGCCGCGTCGCCGCCGGACTTCCCATGTTCGCCGAGGAGAACATCGAGGGGCACGTGCCCGTGTCGGCCCGCCACGCCAAGCCCGGCTCCTACTGCCTGCGGGTCCAGGGCGACAGCATGATCGAGGACGGGATCCTCGACGGCGACACCATCATCGTCGACCAGAGCATCCGGCCCTCCCCCGGCGACATCGTGGTGGCCCTCGTGGAGGACGCCGCCACCGTCAAGCACTACCATCCCCGGGGGCCGGTGGTGGAACTGCGCCCCGCCAACTCGTCCATGGAGCCTATCACCGTGCCGAGCCAGTCGGTCCAGCTTCAAGGCGTCGTGGTGGCCCTTCAACGGGACGTGCGCTGAGCCTCGATCCGCCTTTGGGAGACCGCTGAGACCCTGCCGTTCTGTCGCCCGAATCTCGGGTAACGCAGTGTCCTTTTCCATCCCTCCGCCGCGCCGAACCAACGGGATTTCCCGCATAATCCTTTCTTTATGGACTCAAATCGGGTATAATAAGCCATTATCTGGGCGGGGGCTCGGTTCTCGAGCCGTTTCTCGATGTGGAGGCATAGGCACCATGTGGGATAGGGATCAGTTGCCGTATCTTGTGAGGCTGCTGGACGACGACTCGCCGGAGGTGCGCGAACAGATCGAACGCGAACTCCTGCGCCTGGGTCCGGACCTCGAAGACGAACTGCGCCGGTGCGAGTCGATGTTGACGCCCCGCGAACGGGCGGCGGTACGGTCGCTTCTGTGGACTCACCGGACCGAATCGCGCCTTCGCGAGGCCTGGCGCGCCTGGCCCGCCCTTCCCACCGATCACCAGAAACTGGAAGCCGCCCTCGAATCGATTTCCCATCTTCAGTACGGCTGGGTGCCGCCGGTCCGGCTGGCCGATCTGCTCGATGACCTGGCTTCGGGTTTCCTGTGCTGCGGCCTGCCCCACGACGCCGGAGGTCTCAGCCGGTACCTGTTCACCCGCCGGCTCCGCGGCAATTCCGAAGAGTACTACAACCCGTTCAACAGCAACATCATTCACGTGATCCAGAGCGGCAAGGGCCTTCCGATCACCCTGGCCTGCGTCTTCATCCTGGTGGGCCGGCGGGTGCGGATCGAGGTCTGCGGCTGCAGCATGCCGGGCCACTTCCTCGCCGGGGCCGAGCTCCGCGGCCGCTTCGTGCTGTTCGACTGCTTCAACCGGGGACGAATCCTCTCGAATTCGGAAGTCGAAGAGCGCAAGGCCTGTCTTCCGGAGCCTCTCCAGCATCGGGCCTCCGAGCCGGCCAGCGCGGAATCCATTGTCATCCGCATGCTCCACAACATCGCCAACGCCTACGAGCTCGCGGAGAACCCCGCCCGATCCCAGTACTTCCGGGAGCTGCTGGAAGACCTGCGGAAAACCATCAATCCCGCCATCGATCGGTCCTGACGTCCGGCCAAAATCCCCCGACGACCGGTTCAGGGGCGTTCCATGTCCATTCGCGCCCGCCCGTACTGCCGGCTTCCGTCAGCCGTTGCTGGCGGCGAGGCCGATGCTCTGAGCGAACCGACGCAGGAAACCGCCCTTGGGCTGGGTGGCGGAGCGCTGGCGCAGCAGGCGCGCGGCGATGTCGCCCACGCCGCGGCTGGCGGCGCAGCCGGGGTACTGGAGCAGGAAGGGCCGGGTCTGCATGACGGCCTGGGAGACGTGGGGGTCGCGGGGAATCCAGCCGAGGTAGTTGAGCCTCCGTCCGAGGTACTGCTGGGCGACGCTCGACAGCTTGAGGGCCACGGCCTTGGCCTGGGCTTCGCTGGCGGCCATGTTGATGATGAGGCGGAACACGGCATCGTCGCGCAGGGCATAGATGGTCTTGACGGCGGCGTAGGCGTCGACGATGGAAGACGGCTCGGGCGTGGTCACCACCAGAATCTCATCGGCCGCGGCGGCGAAGGACACCGCGTTTTGCCCTATGCCCGCCATGGTGTCGATGATGATGAAGTCGGAAAGGGTCTGAAGCTCGCCCAGCCCCCGGAGGACGTTCTGCCGGCCGTGGGCGTTGAGGTCGGCCAGCTTCATGATGCCGGAACTGCCCGGCACCACCTCGATACCGCCGGGGCCCTTGACGAGGATCTCGGGAAGGCGGCGCTCGCCGTTGATGACGTGCTGCAGGTTGTACAGCGAGTTGAGGCCGAGCAACACCTCCACGTTGGCAAGGCCGAGGTCGGCGTCGAGCACGGTGACGCGGGGCCCCTGGGCCGCCAACGCGATGGCCAGGTTGACGGTGGT
>CAYVOE010000350.1:0-5683 GCA_964452795.1 uncultured Nitrospiraceae bacterium | reverse complement strand
TCGACGGCACCGACCTGCTCCGCTGCTCCATGCGCGAGCTGCGAAGCATCCGGGGCGGCCGCATCTCGATGATCTTCCAGGAGCCCATGACCGCCCTGAACCCCTATATGAAAATCGGGCCCCAGATCACCGAGCCCCTGCGCATTCACCAGGGCATTTCGCGCGGCGAGGCGGCCGACCGCGCCGTCGAAGCCCTCCGCGCCGTGGGCATTCAGGACGCCGCCGGCCGCATGAACGCCTATCCCCACGAATTCTCCGGCGGCATGCGCCAGCGCGTCATGATCGCCATGGCCCTGATCACCCGGCCCGCGCTGCTCATCGCCGACGAGCCCACCACGGCCCTCGACGTCACCGTCCAGGCCGAGATCCTCGCCCTCATCAAGAGGCTCCAGGAGAGCACCGGCACCGCCGTCATCCTCATCACCCACGACATGGGCATCGTGGCCGGCACCTGCGACCGCGTGCGCGTGATGTACGCCGGCCGCATCGTCGAGGCCGCCCCCACGCGCGACATCTTCTATCGCTCCCGGCATCCCTATACCCGGGCGCTGCTCGAGTCCCTGCCGGGGGCCCACGGACGCAAGGAGGCCCTGCGCAGCATTCCCGGCCTGCCGCCCGACCTGTCGGCCGTGCCGCCGGGGTGCCCCTTCGCGCCGCGCTGTCCCCATGCCGTCGACGCCTGCCGGGAAGGCCGTCCGGAACTGCTCGAAGTGGCGCCGGACCATTACACGGCGTGCATCCGGGTTCAGAAGGGCGAGATATAACGATTCGTAATGCCGCGGCGAGTCGGCCGTGCGCGTATTTGCTGCAAATATCGGCGTAAACTGCCTGAAATGGGCTTGCGCTATTTATTCGTCGGCGTTATACTGAATTCAGGACGCCGAGATCGCGGACCGAAGACCGATCCAACGGGAGGAGGCGATGGCGTCACCGGACCCCTGGGCTCACCCGAACGCCCGACGGCTCATCGGGTTGTTTCGGGCGGCCGTGTTGCTCGAACATGGACTCGAAGAAGGGGTCGTCGAAGACCCGGTGGCGGCGGAGCGGCTGGAGCGGCTGCTCGAGCGCGTCCGGAAGGTCGGCGCCCGGGGCCGCCGGCTCGTCTTGAAGGAGGGCCCCGGCGACCCCGCGGTGGCGGCGATCGTGCGCGAAATGAAGGCCACCATGGACGAAGCGCTGCAAATCCTCGAGGAGGAGTCATGACGCTGCTGAACATGAACGACACGGAGCCCGCCTTGCACGGGACGGACCTGCGGTACGACCTGGGGCTTCGGGTCGGCCGGACGGTCCGGCGGTTCCGCGAATTCGAAGGGCTGTCTCAGACCGAGCTGGCCGAGCGGGCGGGCGTGACCCAGGCCGCGGTATCGCAGATCGAGAACGGGAAACGCATCAACAACCTCAACACCCTCGAACGGCTGGCTTCGGCCCTGGGCATGGCCCTGAGCGAGCTGATCCTCTTCGCCGAGAAGGGCCGGGACCGGGCCTCCCTCGAGGCCGAGGTGCGCCGCCTCACCCGGGACTGATCGCGCGAGAGCCTTCGGAGTGCAGGCCGGGGCCTATGGTTCTCCCACAGGCCCCGGCGTGCATTCCGTGCGAACGCCCGGTCCTCCGGCAAGGACGCAGGAGCGGATATCGACTTGGAAAACGTGCTCGAGCTCCACAACGTCAAGACCCACTTCCCCGTGCGGCGCGGCCTGCTGTTTTCCCGCCGGGTCGGGACCGTCCGCGCCGTCGACGGCGTCAGCCTCGGGGTGCGCAAAGGCGAGATCCTCGGATTGGTGGGCGAGTCGGGCTGCGGCAAGTCCACCCTGGCCCGGACCATCCTGCGCCTGGTGCCCATCACGGATGGGGCGGTGATCCTCAACGGGCGCAACATCGGCGACCTTACGGAAAAGGAGCTGCGCGCGGTCCGGCCCGAGGCCCAGATGATCTTTCAAGACCCCTACGCCTCGCTCAACCCGCGCATGACCGTCTTCGACGCCATCGCCGAGCCCCTGCTGACCCACGGCCGGGCAAGTCGGAAGGACGCCCCGGCCCGGGTCGCCGAAATCATGCGGCAGGTGGGCCTGGCGCCGCGGTTCATGCGCAAGTACCCCCATGAATTCAGCGGCGGACAGCGCCAGCGCATCGCCATCGCCCGGGCCCTCGCCCTCGACCCGAAGCTGATCATCGCCGACGAGCCGGTGTCGGCCCTCGACGTATCGGTCCAGGCCCAGATCCTCAATCTCCTGGCCGAACTGCGCGCGCGGGCCGATCTCACTCTGATCTTCATCAGCCACGACCTGTCGGTGGTGCGCCACATCTCCGACCGCATCGCCGTGATGTACCTCGGCCGCATCGTCGAGATCGGCGACGCCGAAGAGGTCTTCATCCATCCGGTTCACCCGTACACCCGGGCCCTGCTGAGCGCCATCCCCCTGCCCGATCCCGACAGCGAGCGCCGGCGGCTGCGGACCATCCTCGGCGGCGATCCTCCGTCGCCCCTGAACCCGCCGTCCGGCTGCGCTTTTCATCCGCGCTGTCCCCACGCCGTCGACGTCTGCCGCGAGGTCGTGCCGCGCCTCGAACTTGCGGCCGACGGCCACGAAGCGGCCTGTCACCGCCGCGACGAGATTCCTCGGCTCGAGGAGAATTCCGAAAAAAACTCGGCTGTGGGACTTCCGCTTCGTCCTTCGCAATGATATACTCCGATTCGGAGAAAGCTCACCGGTCTACGAAGCCATAAGAAGGAGGAATCAATACAAGACTATCTATAATCCATGTTTGCGGTATGAGCCAACCTGAAGACGCCTTTTCCCATTCATGCTTTCATCCCACACGCTTTTCTTAAGCAAAATAGGAGATGGGTCTTATGACGAGCGTTCGAAGAGGCTTCACCCTGATTGAACTGCTGGTGGTCATCGCCATCATCGGCATCCTGGCCGCCATTCTCCTCCCCGCCCTTGCCCGAGCCCGCGAAGCGGCCAACCGCGCATCCTGCCAGAACAACCTCAAGCAATGGGGCGTCATCTGCAAGATGTTCGCGGGCGAAAACAAAGGCGATTTCCCGCCCAACACCAGCATCCTGGCGAAAGTGAACGTACCGGCGCCGTCCGGGTGGACCATGGACTGGAGCTTCGAGTTCATGGGCATCAGCGGGCTCAGCGTCTATCCCGAGTACCTGACGGACGTCAACATCGCCATCTGTCCGTCCGATTCGCGAGCCAACGGCCAGGTGCTGGGCATTGAAGACGACCTCGCGGCCCAGGTGGAAAAGGCCGGCAAAGAGGTCTCCGTCGCCCCCAACGGCAGCGCCCGGTGGCAGGCCCGAGGCTGCCAGCACCTGCTCCTGTCGACGCCCGTGTCCTATATCTACATCGGTTTCAAGACGGACACCCTCGGCCAACTGGCCGCCATGACCTGGTCCTATGCCGGGTACAAGGACCGCTTCTTCGTCCAGGCCATGAACAACCAGACCGATCCGGCCCAGGAATTCTACTGGGGCATCCCCGGCGACGACTGGGGCCAGGCCTGCGGTGTGGCCGAGTGGCGTGACGCCTATCGCACCCGTGTCGGATGGGATCCCGTTCCTCTGAACGCCGACCTTCAGTATCCCACCTGCGGCTGGTGTCTTGAGAACGGCGCTCCCTTCCCCACGTCCTTCCCCAAGCTGAAGGAAGGGATCGAGCGGTTCTCCATCACCGATATCAACAATCCCGCCGCCAGCGCCAAGGCCCAGAGCACCATCCCCGTAATGTTCGATGCCTGGGGCGACGACGCGCAGAAGTGGTGGACCTCACCGCAGACGAAGTCGGTTCTCTACTTCAACCACATTCCCGGCGGCTGCAACGTGATGTTCATGGACGGCCACGTGGAATTCCAGAAATACAGCGACAACAAGTACCCCATCGGCCGCGGCTACGGCGGCATGTCCGACCTCTATAAGGTCATGGTCAGCAACCTCGGCGGTTGGGGCTGATATCCAGGACTCCCGAAGGGGCCGGCCTTTGCGCCGGCCCTTTTTTTTGTCTAATGGGGGACGGCGCCGTGAGCGCCGCTGCGGCGGTTCGGAGCGGGGGAGGGAATTAACAACCGTCCGCAGAAGATACGGGAGATGCCGTGCGCCCCATGGAGTCTACGGGCAAGACTCCGAGTGACTGGCACACATATCCATCGAAGTCCACTCCAATGCTACCATTTCATCCTCCAAGATGATATACTGTGACTAGGGGGAACCCACTTCTTAATGAAGCACGAAATAGGAGGAAACTGCCAAAAAATAGCCTAATACGCACGAATTACGTCTTATGAGGCAAGCAAATTCGAAGATCCATTTACCCATTCATATTTTTATCGTTAAGCGTCTTTTTCAGCAACACAGGAGTCAGGTTTCATGTCGAAATCCCGCAGAGGTTTTACCCTCATCGAGCTGCTGGTGGTGATCGCCATCATCGGCATCCTGGCCGCCATTCTCCTTCCAGCCCTTTCCCGGGCAAGAGAAGCGGCCAACCGCGCGTCGTGTCAGAACAACCTCAAGCAGTGGGGCGTCATCTGCAAGATGTTCGCCGCCGAGAACAAGGGGGAATTTCCGCCCAATACCAGCGTCCTGGCCAGGGTTAACGAGCCCGGACCGAGCGGGGGGCAGGACTACAGCTTCGAGTTCATGGGCATCAGCGGGCTGAGCGTCTATCCCGAATATCTGACGGATGTCAGCATCGCCATCTGTCCGTCCGACTCGCGGGCCAACGGCCAGATCCTGGGCATCGAAGAGGATTACGCGGCCCAGGTCCAGCGGGCCGCCCAGGAGGTGACCCTGGCCCCCGCGGGGAGCGCCCAGTGGCAGTCCCGCGGCTGCCTGCACATGCTCCTCTCGACGCCCGTGTCCTACGTTTACATTGGCTTCAAGACGGACACCCTCGGCCAGCTCGCCGCCATGACCTGGTCGTATGCCCCCTACAAGGACCGCTTCTTCGTCCAGGCCATGAACAACCAGTCCGATCCGGCCCAGGAATTCTACTGGGGCATCCCCGGCGACGACTGGGGCCAGGCCTGCGGACCGGCCGAGTGGCGCGATGCCTATCGCACTCGCGTCGGATGGGATCCCGTTCCCCTGAACGCCGACCTCCACTATCCCGGATGCGGCTGGTGCCTCGAGAACGGCTCTCCCTTCCCCACGTCCTATCCCAAGCTGAAGGAGGGGATCGAGCGCTTCTCGATCACCGACATCAACAATCCCGCCGCCGGCGCCAAGGCTCAGAGCGCTATCCCCGTGATGTTCGATGCCTGGGGCGACGACACGCAGAAGTGGTGGACCTCGCCGCAGACGAAGTCGGTCCTGTTCTTCAACCACATCCCGGGCGGGTCCAACGTGCTCTTCATGGACGGGCACGTCGAGTTCCAGAAGTATAGCGAGAACAAGTCGCCCATCGGCCGCGGTTACGGCGGTATGTCCGACCTCTACAAGGTCATGGTCAGCAACGTCGGCGGCTGGGGCTGATTACCCGAGTCTCCCGAAAGGGCCGGCCTTGTGCCGGCCCTTTTCTTTTTGAGGGGTGCGAAAGGGACCACGCGACTCTGCTACAATCGGGGGCCCGTCAGGGACGGCGGGGAGAAATCGTGAACATAGGAGGTGTTGGCGTGGGGGCGATTTCCCGGAGAGCTTTCCTCGGCTGCGCGGCGACATCGGCGGGCTCGGTATGGGCCG
>CAYVOE010000349.1:440-5731 GCA_964452795.1 uncultured Nitrospiraceae bacterium | reverse complement strand
GCCAGCCACCTATGTCCGCGAAGTCATGGTCCTGCCACACCCCGTCATTGCGAGGAGCGGGCCCCCGATGCTGGACCTCGCTTGGGCGCCATTGGATGCGTGCGCACCCGGACCGTCCCGGGGCGTCCATACAGGAGCGACGCGGCAATCTCACCTGAGCCTTCGACCAAGATGCGTAGTCCTACAATACGTAAAGATTGCCGCGTCGCTCTGTGTAGGCGCCCACAGACGGCGAGTATGGGTCCAACGTTAACCCTCCTCCCATGGGTGCTTGCACATGAGGCCGCTCCTCACAATGACGGGGGTTGTCATCGCTCACGAACGGGTTAAGGGCAGTCCTCGTCGTCTTACGGCGGGTGGGGGTCGGCATCGACGGCTTGACTGACTCAGTCAATTATTTATCTGAATACCTATGCTTGCACTCGGATTCTTCCGGCCTGGTTTGGCATACCCGCCGGAACTCCATATAATGCGCCGCAGACAGTCTTTACCTCGGCACAACTTCCCTCTAGCTCCAGGAGCCTGCGCGTGCACGCATTACGACGGGGCTTTACCCTGATTGAACTGCTGGTGGTGATCGCCATCATCGGTATCCTCGCGGCGATCTTGCTGCCCGCCCTTGCCCGGGCCCGGGAAGCCGCCAACCGGGCGGCCTGCCAGAGCAACCTCAAGCAATGGGGCATCGTCTTCAAGATGTTCGCCGGCGAAAACAAAGGAAAGTTCCCGCCGGCGGGCGTCAAGTGGGGACCCTACTCCCACTGGGGCCCTCCCTTCTCCGAGTCCGACGTCGTGGGCGACCTGTGGGCCACCCCCAGCGGACCGCACGTGTTCCCCGAATACTGCGCCGAGGCGGCCATCTACTTCTGCCCGTCCATGTTGTCCGACCCCGCCGAAGACTTCATCGGCCCCCGGGGCTGGCGCTGGTACGCCGACTTTACCCCGGGCCAGGAAGGCCGCGACTGCCCTCCCCCGCGCTGCGTCCTGGCGCCGCACAACTTCTCCGACCGCCATTACAGCTACTTCGGCTACGTGGCCGAGGACGCCCATGTCCTGATCACGGCCCAGTGCCTTGCCGATCTCGCCACCCGCACCGCACGTCTTTCGCCCTGGAACACCTTCGATATGACCGTGGGCGAGGCCTTCTCGCGGGTCCTCACCGCCCCGCTGCACGTTTCCGCCTTCGGACCCGACGCGGTCCGGGAGAATCTCGCCCTCCAGTTGGAGAACTTCGGCGTTTACCCTGAGAAGATTGCGGAAGTGCGGGCCGGCCTCGCGGTCCGGGGGAACGCCGGCGGCGACTCGATTCAGCCTTTCCGGGAGGGCATCGAGCGGTTCCTCATCACCGACATCAACAACCCCGCCGGCGCGGCCCAGGCGCAGAGCGCCATCGCGGTCATGTGGGACCAGATCGAGCAGCCCAACGGCCAGCAGGATGTGCTCAAGTTCCACCACATCCCCGGCGGCGCCAACGTCCTGTTTCTCGACGGCCACGTGGCGTTCCGCCGCTACCCCAGCGCCGACGTGCGCGAGCTGCCCGTGTCGGAGTTCGCCGCCCGCGTCGGCAGCATGTGGTAGGGACGGGCCGCCTCGCTCGGACTCCGACGTCTCCGTCACGCCCGAGCCGGGGGACGCAACAGCTCGAGCACGCGATCCGGGTCCGGCGGACCGTCGGCGGCGGGAAGCCAGCGGATCCGCGGGTCGGATCGGAACCAGGAGAGTTGGCGCTTGGCGAAGCGGCGGGTGTTGCGCTTCATCAGCTCCACCGCCTCGGCGTAGGACTGTTCCCCCTTGATGTAGGCGATCATCTCGCGGTAGCCCAGCGACCGTATCTGCCGCAGGTGCGCTTCATATCCCTTCGCGAGAAGCGCCTCGACTTCCTCGATCAACCCCGACGCCAGCATTCGGTCCACCCGGGCGTCGATGCGGGCGTAGAGCGTCGGCCGCGGCAGATCGAGGGCCACCTGAACCGCCGGGAGCGGTTCCGCGAGGGCCCGGTGCTCCCGATGCAGCCGCGACAAGGGCGTGCCCGTGAGCTCGTACACCTCGAGGCCCCGCACGATGCGCCGCAGGTCCCCGGGCAACACGATGCCCGCGTATTCGGGGTCCACGGCCTGCAGCCGCCCGTAAAGGGCCTCCACGCCGTGCGTTTCCGCCTCGGCCTGGAGGCGCCGGCGCAACTGCGGATCGCGCGCGGGCCCGGGGAAGAGGCCGTCGATGAGGGCCCGGACGTACAACCCCGAGCCGCCCGCCACCACGGCGGGCTTTCCCTCGGCGTTGAGCCGCGCCACCAGCTCCCGTGCTTGCCGCCCGAACTCGCCCGCCGAAAAGTGCTCGCCCGGTTCCAGAAACCCCACGAAATGATGCCGCACCCGAGCCTGCTCCTCCGCCGTAGGAGCGGCGGTGCCGATCTCCATGCCCCGGTAGATCTGCATCGAGTCGGCCGACACGATCTCGGTCTCGAGGCGCTCGGCGAGGGCGAGGGCGAGGGCGGTCTTTCCGGAAGCGGTGGGCCCCACCACGGCCAGGACCGACGTCATTGCCGTCTCCGGAAGCTCTTCTCCATCTGGACCTGGGTCAGCTCCGTGATGATGGGACGCCCGTGGGGGCAGGTGTAGGGAGGCCGCAGCCGGCGGAATCCCTCGAGCAGCGCCCGGCGCTCCTGCGGCGCCAGGGTCTCCCCGGCCTTCACCGAGCCCCGGCACGCCGCCACGGTAAGCCGTAGCAGGTCGACCCGGAGCGCTTCGCGATCGAAGAGGTTGCCCTGGGCCAGCTCGTCGAGCACGCGGTACACCACGTCCGCCACCTTGGACTCTTCGTACAGGTGGCAGATGGACGTGATCTGGAACGTGTTGCCGCCGAAAGGTTCGATGCCGATGCCCAGCTTGTCGAAGATCTCGAGGTTGCGCTCGAGCAGCCGCGTGTGAGACGGCGGCACGTCGACGAGGAGGGGCACGGCGAGCTGCTGGGACTGGTAGTCCCGGTCCTCGAGGTCGGCGCACAGCCGGTCGTAGGTCAGCCGTTCATGCAGGGCATGCTGATCGATGATCAGGAGGCGATCGTCCTGGGGCACCAGCAGATAGGTGCCGAAAATCTGCAGGGGCGCGTCGCCCAGGGTTTCCACGGGCCGGTACACGGGCCCCGGTTCCACGGCGGCCACGTCGTGCCTCGGCGGCGGCTCCTCCGAAAACTCCGTCTGCACCGGCTCGAGGGGGTCCAGGGCCGGCCGATCCATCACCGTCGGCTCGGACGCGCCGGTCTCCGCTGCTTCCGGGACCGGGCGTTCCGACGCGGGCGGCCGAAAGTCTTGCACGGGCTCCGCAAAATCGATCTCCGGCGGGCGCCGATCGGGCACGGGCGCCGGCACGGTTCCCGGCCGGGCCAGGGCGGCAACGGCGCTCGCCTCCTCTTCCCGGCGCAGCACGGCGAGCCGTTCCCGCACAAGGTCGCGGATGGTGTCGCGGGCCACGCGCTCGTCGCGGAACCGAATCTCCCGTTTCGTGGGATGGACATTGACGTCCACGTACTTCGGGTGGGTCTCGATGAGGACGATGCACACCGGATGCCGGCCGATGGTCAGCAGCGCGTTGTATCCGTCCTCGAGTCCGTACTGGAGCGACCGGTTCACCACCGGGCGGCCGTTAAGGAAGAAGAACTGGTGGGAGCGATGGGACCGGCTGAGGGCGGGCGTGCCGATCAGGCCCCAGAGCCTCATCCCCGCCCGTTCGCCCTCCAACGGCACCATGTCCTTCATGAAGGCAAGCCCCCAGATCAGGGCCACCCGTTCGCGCAGGTCGGCGTTTTCCGGCACGTCGAGCAGGAGCTTGTCGTTGTGGAAAAACTGGAACCCCACGCCCGGATGGGCCAGGGCGTGGCGCTGCACGATGTCGATGCACTGGCTGAGCTCGGTGGTCATGCCCTTGAGGAACTTCGCCCGAGCGGGCGTGTTGAAATAGAGCCGGTTCACCGTGACCCGGGTGCCCACGGGCGCCGCCACGTGCGATACGTCGCGCAGCACGCCCCCCTCCATGCGAAGCCGCGTGCCGTGGTCGTCCCGTTCGCGCCGCGTCACGAGCTCGAATTTCGACACGGCGGCAATGCTCGCCAGGGCCTCGCCCCGAAATCCCAGGGTCAGGATGTTGTCGAGGTCCGCCGACTTGCGGATCTTGCTGGTGGCGTGGCGCTCCACGGCCAGCACCGCGTCCTGTTCGGCCATGCCGTGGCCGTTGTCGATCACCTCGATGGTGCGGCGCCCCGCCGCCACCAGGCGCACGCCGATCCGCGTCGCCTGGGCGTCCAGCGCGTTCTCCACCAGTTCTTTCACCACAGACGCCGGCCGCTCCACCACCTCGCCCGCGGCTATCTTGTTGGCCACCTCTTCGGGAAGGATGCGGACCGGCGAAATTGCCTTGGTATTCATGGGAGGTATTGTAAAGCCCCCTCCCCACCGCCGCAATTCCCGTCTCCCGCGCACGCCCTTTTATCCCGTCGCTCGTTGGCGCGGATCAGAGGCTCCAGCCATCCCGGTACGCACGGCGCACGTAGGCGTCGGCATCCGGGCGGTTGGGGAAGCGCAGGGCCGCCGGATCCCATTCGAGCCGGGCGTTGAACCGCTTGGCGATGTTGCCGAGGAGGCACGCTTCCGTCAGGGGACCCGAATAGGCGAAATCGGCGCCCGCCTTTTCTCCGTTCCGAATCGCCCGGAGCCAGTCGTCCTCGTGGCCGCCTTCCACCCGAGGAATCGAGGGCGCGGGCGGCGTGAACCCTTTCATGCGCGATGCCGGTAGCAGGCGCGGGTTCTCGCCGTAGACGCCGCAAGTCAAGTACCCCTCGGAGCCCTTGAACAGGGCGCCTCCTTCCGGGCTTCCCAGCTCGTCGTCGCCGTCGAGATCGCGGGGACGGGGCGGCCGAAGCCCGTCGTACCACGTCAGGGTCACGGGCGGCTGACTTCCCCGGGCGGCGAACTCGTATCGCACCAGGCAGGCGATGGGATGGGTGTCCTCGTTGAGATCGGTGGCGTTCCCGTCGACGGACACGGGATGTCCGAGGTCCAGGGCAAAGAAGATGGGGTCGAAGGTGTGGGCGCCGCGGTCGCCCATCATGCCGCAGCCGAAATCCCACCAGCTCCGCCACGTCAGCGGATGATAGGCCGGGTGGTAGGGCCGCTCCGGGGCGGGACCCAGCCACAGGTCCCAGTCCAGGGTGTCCGGCACGGGCGGCGTCTCCGTGGGACGGGTTCCCACCGGGGCGCTCCACCGGGCGTGGCCCCAGGGATAGTAGGTGAGGCTGCACCA
>CAYVOE010000349.1:0-430 GCA_964452795.1 uncultured Nitrospiraceae bacterium | reverse complement strand
GCGGTCCTCGCCGATGACCCCGGCCTGGATCCATTCGCGCACGAGGCGGATCCCCTCCATCGAGTGGCCCTGGATCCCCATCTGGGTCACCACGCCCGTCTCTTTGGCCGCCTCGGCCAACTTGCGTGCCTCCCAGACCTGGTGGGTCAGGGGCTTCTGGCAGTAGACGTGCTTGCCCTGGCGCATGCAGGCCATGGCAATGACGGCGTGGGTATGGTCCGGCGTGGCGATAACGACGGCGTCGATGTCGGGGCTGCCTTCGAGCATCTCCCGGTAGTCCTTGTACCGTTTGGCCTCCGGGAAGGCCTCGAATACCGGCGCGGCGTAGGCCGAATCCACGTCGCACAGAGCCACGATGTTCTCGTTCGCCACGTTGCGCAGGTTGGCCCCGCCCATGATGTGGTTGCGCGGGAAGTCGTTACGGGCGAGG
>CAYVOE010000348.1:0-5757 GCA_964452795.1 uncultured Nitrospiraceae bacterium | reverse complement strand
CAAGCCCAGGCGCTTGTGGATCTCCGCCGTCAGGTGAACGGCCAGCAGCGAGTGGCCGCCGAGCTCGAAGAAGTTGTCCGTCACTCCCACCGATTGGCCGGGGAACAGGTCCTCCCAGATGCGGGCCAGCTCGAGTTCGAGCACGTCTCGCGGGGCCACGGCGGCTTTGGCGCGGTCCTCTCGAGCGTCTTGCGGCGCGGGCAGGGCCTTTCGGTCCACTTTGCCCGATGCGGTGAGCGGCAGGGCGTCGAGCCAGATGAAGTCGCCGGGCACCATGTAGGCGGGAAGGCGTTCGGCCAGGCGCGTGCGCAGCTCCGTAGTGGAGGGAGCGGCACCGTCGCGGGCCACCACATAGGCGACGAGGCGCTTGCCGGCGGGCCCGTCGTCGCGGTCGATCACCACGGCCTGCTCGACGTCCGCCTGGCCGAGGAGGGCCGCCTCGATCTCGCCGAGCTCGATGCGGTAGCCGCGGATCTTGACCTGGGAATCGATGCGGCCCAGGAACTGCAGTTGACCGTCGGGCCGCCATTTCACCAGGTCGCCGGTGCGGTAGAGGCGCTCTCCCGGTCGGCCCGAGAAGGGGTCGGGGATGAACCGTTCCGCCGTCAGGTCGGGTTGATGGAGGTACCCCCGGGCAAGTCCTTCGCCGCCGACGAGGAGCTCGCCCGGCACGCCCACGGGAACCGGCTCCCCTCGGGGGTCGACCACGTAGACGCGCTTGTTGAGCATGGGAAGGCCGATGGGCGGACCCTGCGGGTAGGTCTCGTCGGCGCGGCAGGCGAAGGTGCTGGTGCAGACGGTGGTCTCCGTGGGCCCGTAGCCGTTGATGAACCGGCGGCCCCGAGACCAGCGCTCGATCAGCTCGACGGGGCAGGCCTCGCCCGCCGACAACAGCAGCCTGAGCTGGGGCAGGTCCGCGTCGGGCATCACCTTCAGCATAGCCGGCGGAAGGGTGGCGACGGTGATGGCGCGGTCACGCAGGAGGACGGCGAGCCGCTCCGGGTTCGACAGCGCGCGGCGATCGGCAAGGTGCAGGGTCCCCCCCGTCGCCAGGGCCATGAAGATTTCCCACACGGAGGAGTCGAAGCTCAGCGAAGCGAACTGGAGCACCTGGTCCCGCTCGGTGACGCCCAGCGCCTCTCGTTGAAAGGCGACCATGTTGCATATGCCGCGATGCTCGAGGAGCGCGCCCTTGGGGCGGCCGGTGGACCCGGACGTGTAGATGATGTAGGCGAGGTTTCGGCTCTTCACCCCGGTGCAGGGGTTCGATTCGGGCCCGCCGTGCCATGCGGCCCGTTCCTCTTCGAGGCACAACACCCGGGCGCGTCCCGGCGGCAGGGCCTCCCGCGCACGGGCCTGGGTCAGAACGACCGGCGGATCCGCGTCTTCCAGCATGAAGGCCAGCCGTTCCCGGGGATAGGTCGGATCGAGGGGCACGTATACGCCGCCCGCCTTCAGGATGGCCAGCAGCGCCGCCACCGTCTCCGGCGACGGGTCCATGGCGAGGGCCACGGGCGTCTCGGGCCCCACCCCCTCGCGATGCAGACGATGGGCGAGACGGTTGGCGACGGCGTTGAGCTCGGCATAGGTCCAGGTTTCGCCGTCGTGCACGAGGGCGGGGGCGTCGGGCCGTCGGGCCGCCTGCTCTTCGACGAGTTCGTGGATGCACCGGTCGTCGGGAAAGGCGCCGTCCGTATCGTTCCACTCGACGAGGATACGTTGGCGTTCGGCCTCGGTGAGGAGCGGAAGGACGTCGACGGACCCGTCGGGCCGGGCCAGGGCGGCTTCGAGGAGCGTGCAGAACTGGTCGGACATCCGGGCCACGGTCTCGGCGTCGAAGAGGTCGACGCTGTACTCGATCCAGCCGGAAAGGCCTCCGTTCCGCTCGCACATGGACAGGGTGAGGTCGTATTTGGAGATCCCGCCGTCGATCTCGAGGACTTCCACGTTGAGCCCCGGCCATTCGATCGCCTGCGTCGGCAGGTTCTGCAGCACGAACATCACCTGGAACACCGGCGGACGGTTCCGGCTCCGCTCGGGCTGGAGGGCTTCGACGATCTTTTCGAAGGGCACGACGGAGTGGTCGAAGGCCTCGAGGGCCCCTCGGCGCACCCGGTCGACGAGTTCGAAAAAAGTCGGTGCGCCTTCGAGATCCGTCCGCAAAGGAAGGGTGTTGACGAAGCAGCCGACGAGTCCTTCGAATTCGCTCCGATCGCGCGCGGCCACGGGGGTTCCCACCACCAGATCGGTCTGGTTCGTATATCGGTAGAGCAGCGCTTTGAACGCGGCGAGCAGGACCACGAACGGCGTCGCCCCGCGCTGCCGGCAGAACTCGCCCAGGGCGCGGGCGGTTGCCGAGGGCACATCGAAGGAGTACAGGGCGCCCCGATACTGCTGCACGGGCGGACGAGGCCGGTCGGCGGGCAGCTCGAGCGCGGGCGTGGCGCCGCGCAGCCGCTCGATCCAGAAGTCCAGGTGTTGCTGGAAATCGGGTCGGCGAAGCGCGTCCTGCTGCCAGGCGGCGTAATCGGCGTAGCGCAGAGGCAAGGCCGTGAGGCCCGGGTCACGCCCTTCCGTGAAGGCCCGATAGGCCTGGGCGAGCTCCCGGACGAACACCGTCATGGACCAGCCGTCCGAGGCGATGTGGTGCATGGTGAGCAGGAGCACGTGCTCGTCGTCGGCGGGTCGGAGCAGGGCGGCGCGAAGGAGCCGTCCCTCGGAGAGGTCGAAGGGCTGCCGCGCCTCTTCTTCGGCGCGGGCGCGGACGCGGGCTTCGGCCTCGTCCCGGGGAAGGCTCCGCAGATCTTCCACGGGAAGCGCCAACGGGCCTGCGGGCACGACCGTCTGGCAGGGTTGTCCGTCGACGGTGTCGAATCGGGTGCGCAGGGCGTCGTGCCGCTCGATGAGCCGCTCGAGGGCCTGCCGCAGGGCCTCCGGGTCCAGCCGGCCCGACAACCGCAGGGCCGCCGGCACGTTGTAAGCGGCGGAATCGGGTTCGAGCAGGTGCAGGAACCAGAGGCGCTGCTGGGCGGACGACAGGGGCGCCGGGACGTCGGGATCGTGGCGCGGCACGAGGGCGGATCCAGGCCGGCCTCGGCGCAGCCGTTGCTCGAGGAGGGCCTGCTTGGCCGGAGAAAGGGCCGCCCGGCGCCGGGCGTTGTCGTCAAGGGCCGACATGTCGCTCCCGCGATTCGCCTGCCACGAGGCGCTGCGCCTCGTCTTCGGCCAGCCCTTCGACTTCGGCCATCACGGCGTCTTCCACGGCGGCCGCCAGCGCGGCGACGGTGGGGGCTTCCATGAAGGTGCGCAGTCCCACTTCCACGTCGAAAAGGTCGCGGACCCGGGCCACCACTTGAGCCGCCAGCAGGGAGTGGCCGCCCCGTTCGAAGAAGTTGTCGCAGATGCCGACGCGTTCGACGCCCAGGATGGACCGCCAGATGTCGACGAGGGCCTCCTCCACCTCCGTCCGCGGTTCCAGAACTTCGCCCGATCGGCGCGGCTCCGGCGGCCGCGGCGCGGGCAGGGCCCGGAGGTCCAGCTTGCCGTTGGGCATCCGGGGAAGCTCGTCGAGGATGTGAAAGGCCGCCGGCACCATGGCGGGCGGAAGGTAGTGGGCGGCGTGCTCGCGCAGGGCAGCGGGATCGGGCCCCGGCATGGAAGCCGGAACCACATAGGCGGCGAGGGTCCGGTCGCCGCCGGCGCCGTCGAGAACCGCCACGGCGGCCTCGCGCACGTCGGGATGGCGCCGCAGGCACGACTCGATCTCGGCGAGCTCGACGCGAACGCCGCGGATCTTCACCTGTTGATCCATGCGGCCGAGAAATTCGATGGTGCCGTCGGGGCGGTAACGGGCGCGGTCGCCGGTGCGGTAGAGGCGCGCGCCCGGCGGACCGAAGGGATCGGGCACGAAGGCCTCGGCCGTAAGATCGGGACGGTTCAGGTAGCCCCGGGCCACACCCGCACCGCCGATGTAGACCTCGCCCGGCACGCCGATGGGCATGGGCTCCATGCGGGCGTCGAGGATGTAGATCCGCGTATTGATCAGCGGCCGGCCGATGGGGATGCGCAGGTCGTCGTTCGACGTCAGGGTCGATTCGTCGAGCCGGTGAAACGCCGCGCAGACCGTGGTCTCGGTGGGGCCGTAGCCGTTGGTGACGGTGGCGATGCGGCAGAGTCGGTCCACGTCGCACGCCGCCAGCGGCTCGCCTCCGCTCAGGATCAGGCGCAGCCCTCGGGGCAAGTCTCGCTGTCGGTTGAGCCGGGCCAGCACGGAGGGCACGGCGCCAAACATGGTGACGTCGAACTCGGTCACCACGCGCTTTAGTCCCTCGCAGTCCAGCGCTTCCCGCGGGTCCACCAGCACCACGGCGCCGCCGGAACTCAGGAGCGGGAAGATTTCCGCCACCGAGGCGTCGAAGGACAGCGAGGCTTGTTGAAGGATGCGGTCGCGGGGACCGGGCCGATAGGATTCGATGAAGCTGGCGATGAGGTTGGCCACGCTCCGGTGCTCGATGAGCACGCCCTTGGGCCGGCCCGTGGAACCGGACGTGTGGATCACGTAGGCGAGGTTGTCGGGTCCGGCGCCGCCCTCGAGGTTGTCGGCCGCGTCGGGATCGCCGTTCTCGCCCGACGCGTCAAGCGGCACCACCGCCGCGGCGGTCTTCGGAAGGATCGACGTCAGCCGCGGCGACACCAGCACCACGGGGGCGTCCGTATCGTTGAGCAGGAACTCGAGGCGATCGCGGGGATAGGACGGGTCCAGCGGCACGTACGCGCCCCCGGCCTTGAGCACGGCCAGCAACGCCACAATCGCGTCGGGACCCCGCTCGACGCAGACCGCCACCAGCGTCTCGATGCCCACGCCAAGCCTTCGCAGGCGTCGGGCCAGGCGGTTGGCGCGTCCGTTGAGCTCGCGGTACGACATCTCGCCGCCGCGCCAAATCAGGGCGGGCGCCTCCGGCGTGCGGGCGGCCTGAGCCTCGAAGAGGCGGTGAATGCGCCGCTCTTCGGGGATGGGTGCGTCCGTCTGGTTGAAGCCGACCCGTATGGCGCGGCGCTCCTCGGCGTCGAGCAGAGGCAGTTCGGAAACGCGCCGTTCCGGGTCGGTCGCCGCCGCAGCCAGCAGGTTCTCCCAATGCCGCATCATGCGATCGACGGTGTCGGCGTTGAAGAGGTCGGCGCTGTACTCGGCGACGCCGGCGATCCCGTCGGGCCGGTCGAGGACCGATACCGCCAGGTCGAACTTCGCCGTGCCCGTGTCGGTGGGCGTCAGTTCCAGGATCGCGTCGCCCAGCGCGCGGCGCGGCTCGATAGGGTGCTGCAGTACGAGCATCGCCTGGAACAGAGGCGATTGGCCCATCCCCCGCTCGAGCTGGAGCGCGTCCACGAGCCGTTCGAAGGGAAGGCTCGCATGGGCGAAGGCCTCGAGTGCGGACGGACGGACTCGGCCCAGCAGATCCCGGAAAGTCGGGTCGCCCGACAGGTCCGCCCGGAGCACCACGGTGTTCACGAACAACCCGATCAGGTTCCGCTCCCATTCGCGCGAGCGCCCTGCCACGGGTGAGCCCACGGTGAAATCGACCTGACCGCAATAGCGATGCAACAAGGCCTGGAACCCCGCCAGCAGGACCATGTAGAGGGTGACCCCCTCCCGGCGGGCCCTATCCTTGAGCGCGGCGCTTCGTTCCGGAGGGAAACGAAAGGCCGTGCGGCCGCCCCGGAACGTGGGCGCGGCGGGGCGGGGCCGGTCGGCGGGCC
>CAYVOE010000347.1:0-5772 GCA_964452795.1 uncultured Nitrospiraceae bacterium | reverse complement strand
GTAAACCCTCCTGCCGCAAGCGTTTGCGCACGCGATCGCTCCTCGCAATGACGGGGAGGGGTACGGCCACAGCCCATCCTGCGCAGTCTTCGTAGTCCTACAACAGGTGAGGCGAATGTCGATCCCAGGACGGCCAGGCCACCTCGTGCTGGGGTGCCCCAAAAAGGGGAAGCCCCTGTGCGGATGGGGGCGTCCGCACAGGGGCATGTGGGCATAGGGCGGGAGGGGTAGGAAACTCGTTCAAATCTATCGCTACAGCGGGGAAACCTTTCGGCTTCCGCTCCGCTGAGTCCCGTTCAACTGTCGTACATCCAATAGAGCAACCGCCGTGCCAACTTCGAACCGTTCACCCTAAAGGCAATACCGCAAACGGTTTAAGTCAGAAACGACATCCAGGCGCCCCGTTCTCGCGGTCGGTTTCCGTTCCAATATGCCACGTCGCCCGTTTCACAATGAAACGATCGACGTCATGTCCACCCCTCGTGGTAGCCCGTCTCGTACATGGCCATAACATTCTCCGGCGGCGAGACGGCCTGGATGTTGTGGCAGGGCGCGATGATATACCCGCCGCCGTCGCCCAGGATCCGCAGGTTGTCGACGACCTCGCTGCGCACCTCTGCGACCGACCCGAAAGGCAGGGTTTGCTGGTTGTCGACGGCGCCGTGGAAGACGATCCGGTCTCCGAAGTCGCACTTGAGCCCCTCTCGCTCCATGCCGGGACACCGCCACTGGATGGGGTTGAGCACCTGCATGCCGATGTCGATGAGGTCGGGGATGATCGCGCGGATGGCGCCGTCGGAATGGGTGAAGACGTAGACGCCCGCCTCCCGGGCCAGGTCCATCATCCGCTTCATCCGGGGCAGAAGGAACTCGCGGATCTGCTCCTTCGAGTAGAGGAGGCCGTCCTGGCCGCCGAGGTCTTCCGCCACATACGTGATGGTGACCTGTCCCGGCGCGGCTTCGAAGATGCGCCGCGTGTTCTCATAGGCCAGGTTGAAGAGTTTGTCGAGGCAATAGTGGACGATCTCCGGGTTCACCAGGAGGTCCATGTAGGCCTGCTCGTTGCCCCGCAGGTTCATGTACATGAGGAGCGGTTCCGAGCCGCCGCCGCGGATGCACCGGTCCTCCTTGCCCCGGAGCTCGTCGGGGATGTGGGAGTAGTCCCACCAGTCCGCCTGGGGCCAGGCGTATTCCGCTTCGATGGCCTCGACGGACTCGTATTCCGCCAGGGGCGCGTTGGCGACTTCCAGGTACGCGCCGGTTCCGTACTCGATCTGGACGTGCCGGAACCCCCAGATGTCCTCTCCGGCGGGCGGGGCAGGGCCGACATAACGGGGCCCCACGGTGTAGGGCAGGTCGATGTGGAGCCGCTCGAGCATCTCGTCGAAGGTGCAGCCCAGATAGTTCAGCAGATTGCGGGTGGCTTCCTCGGTGGCCCAGTAATCCATGGGCACCCGGTCGGGCTTCTCCCGATTCAGCACCGCCAGCCACCGTTCCCGACCGGTCATCGTCTCTTTCGGCATGGTTCTCCCCCGTGGATGACCCGAACGAGAGGAACGGCCCTCTTTTCCCCCTGAAAAAGCGGAAGGCGCGTCGAAAGAGGAAGGAGGGATCGTCCGCTCCGCCCATATAAAACTTACCGGGACCGCCTTCGCCGAGGCGGCCCCGGATATTCGCGTCGGGGGTAAGACTATTGACCGGCGGCCGGGGCCGGGCTCTCGGGCACGGTGGCCTCGGGCACCATGGGCTCGACCGGCGCCGCACCGGCGGCAGGACTGGGCGTTTCCGAGCGCGGATAATCGGTGACGGGCCAGTCCGACACCGGCGTTTCCACCGGAATCTCTTCGGCCGTCGCGTCTTCCGCCGCGGGCTTGGCTTCGTCTTCCTCGTCGAGGCCCAGCGCATCCACCAGGGCTTCCTCGCTCACCGATACGGGAGTGCGGGTCTTGAGATAGGCCAGGTAGTCTTCAAAACGCTCCTGGGCCCGCTGCGCCATCAGCATCCGCTGAATCTGCTGGCGTTCCTCGGGATATTCTTCCTCCCAGGCCTTCTCGTCGGGCGGCGTGGCCTCGACCAGTTCGGCAAAGATCACGTTGCCCATCATGTCGCGCAGGGGTCCCACGAGTTTGCCCGGTCCGGCGTCGACCAGTTGGCTCACGAAATCCTGCGGATTCAGAAAGAGACCCGACGAAAAGTCGAAGGCGTGGGCCGTCACCGGTCCCAGCTCTTTGATCTCGCTCGCCGCATCGGGGTAGCGGGTCCGGATCTCGTCGAGCGACGTGGCCTGGCGCGCGATCTCGTCGCCCAGTTCCTGGAGCCGCTGCATGTGTTCGAAGGTGCCTTCCTTCTCCTGGATCACGTCCTGGACGACCCGCTCGCGCACTTCCTCGAGGGGTCGCGGCGTGGGCGCCCCCACTTCGGTCACCTTCGCCACGTACAGGTGGTTCGGCGCCAGGACGACGTCCGACACCTGACCTTCCTCGACGCGCGACAGGGACCGGGCGAAACTGGCCACGTCGGCGGGATCCACATTCGGAATCGACTCGGCCTCGGCGTTGAACGGCCCGGCGGTCTGCACGGGCAGGCCGGCAGAGGCGGCCGCGGCCGCCAGGTCGCCGCTCTCGCGGGCCTGGGCCGCCAGGGCTTCGGCCTGGTCGCGCCGGCGGGTCCGCTCTTCGGTGCTCAGCACGGGGTACAGGGCCAGCTCTTCAGCGCGCACTTCCTTCTGCCCGGCCTCGTTCGTCCGCTCTTCCACGACCTTGTAGATGTGATAGCCCACGGGCCCCTGGATGACGTCGCTCGTCTGGCCGACGGCGAGCTCGAACAACGGATCCCGTTCCGGTCGGTCGGGATTGGGCGCCAGCCAGCCGGTGTCGGAGATATGCTGGATGCTGGCGGAATCGACGGAGGTCTGGGCCAGATCGGCGAAGGCCTCGCCCTGCTGCGCCCGCGCCAGCAGCTCGTCGAGAACGGCGGGCCGCTCGGGCTTCACCGAAATGGCGACGAACTCGACGTGCCGATCCGCCGGCCGCTCGTACAACGACAGGTTTTCCTGGTACTGCTTCTGGATTTCTTCCTCGGTGGGGACGACGGCGGGCTTCACGGTCAGGTAGCGCGCCCGGACGGCCGTGTGGGACTTGGTGAACTCGTCGCGCAATTCCTCTTCGCGCACCCGCACCGACTCGGTGACCCGCTGGCCCAGCAGCCGCTGGCGCACGCCGTCGCTCACGCTCGCCCGGACCTGGTCCCAGTTGATCCGGCGCTGCCGGCTTTGTTCGACCCAATCGTTCCAGGCCTCGGGGTCGAACTTGCCCTGCTCATCCTGGAAAGACGGGTCGTTGCGCAGCGTCTCGTCGAGGTAGTCCCGCGCGAACTCGAGGTCCACGTTCCGGACTTCCTGCTCGATGAGCTTGGCGTTGATCAGGCCCTCGAGCACCTGCTGGACCTGTCCCGATTCATAAAGCTCGCGAAACGTGGGCGGCGACTGGTTGGGCCCCGTAAGCTGTTGCACGCGCCGGTTCAACTGGTCGCGCACTTCGAAGGCCGTGACGGGCGCGTTGCCCACCTGAGCCACCGGACCGCCTTCCACGAAACTGCCCCGCAACCTGTCGGCGAAGGGGATGTAGTCCGTTGTGATGAACACGAACGGCACGCCCACCAGAACGATCAGGGTCCAGAAGATGATCTTCCGGTACTTGCGGCTGAAATCCATCATCATGGGAACGAGTACTCCTGAGACCTCGGCGCTGCCGGCCCCCCGGTCCGCCGCGGCTCCCTTCGCGATTGAACCCACTCCGACGGCAGCGGGCCGTCGATCCCGGTGCGGCCGGGGCCCACACGGCCCCGAAAAACGCCCTAAACCGGCGGAGCGTAGCATATTGCAAGAAAACAGCGCAAGGAACGCCGCGATTCCGCGCATTCCCAGGGGGGTCCGCGCCGACGAGAGGCGCCCGCGGGAGGAGAGGCTACATCCGCTCGAGCGCCTCGATGCCCAGCAGACCGAGGGCGTTCTTGAGCGTCTGCAGGGTGGCGTCGCAAAGCTGGGCCCGGGCCACGCGCAGGGCCTCGGTTTCCGCCTGGATTACCGGGCAGTCGTGGTAGAAAGCCGTGAACAGGCGGGCCACGTCGAGGGCGAACTGGGCCACGGGGGCGGTGTTGCGCTGTTCCCGGCACTGGGCCACTACATCGGGGAAGGCGGCCAGCTTCATCAGCAGGGCCCATTCACTATCCGATTCGATGGGATAGTCGTCGCTCAGTTCGGCGGGCACGGGACCGAACTTGCGCAGGATCGAGGCGATCCGCGCGCACGAGTACTGGATGTAGGGACCGGTGTCGCCCGAGAAGGACAGAGCCGTGTCCCAGTCGAAGGTGACGTTCTTGTTGGGTCCCACCCGGAGGATGGAGTAGCGCACGGCCGACACGGCCACGCGCTGCGCGATGGTCCGGCGCTCGTCTTCCGACAGGTCGGGCCACTGCTCGGCCACCTTCTCGGCGGCCCGGCCCTCGGCCTCGTCGAGGAACTCGCTCAACAGCACCACGTTGCCCCGCCGGGTGGACATCTTGCCTTCCTTGAGCAGGATGTAGGAGTAATAGACGGTCTCGGGGAAGGGTCGGCCGGCGGCCTCGAGGATCAGCGCGATCTGCTGGGCGTACAGCTTGTGGTCCTCGCCGAAGACCGCCAGGTTGAGGTCGGCGCCCTTCTCCATCTTGTCGATGGTGTAGGCCAGGTCGCGGTAGCCGTACATCGAGCTGCCGTTGGCGCGCATCAGGACGAAGTACCGCCCCTCTTCATGAGGAAAACCGAGCTTCGACAGGTCGGCCACCTGCCGGTTTTCCTCGTCCGTAAACAAGGCCCCCTTGGCGCGCAGGGCCTCGAGCACCCCTTCCAGCCGCGGGTCCTTCAAATACTTCGATTCGCGGTCGAAGACGTCGTAATGGACGTCCAGCCGCGCCAGCACTGCCAACTGGCCCCGGAGACAGGTCTCGGTCACGGCGTAGAAACGCAGATCCGTCTCGGGATCGCCTTCTTCCATCTTCGCCAGGAGCTCGTAGCCCCGGGCGGCGAATTCGGGATCGGCCTCGGCGCGGGCGTTGGCGCTTACGTAGGCCTCGAGCATCTCGTCGAAGCTGAGAGAGGCGGGGTCTTCCACGGCCATCACCAGGAGCGCGATCTGGCGGCCCATGTCGTTGACGTAATAGTGGACCGACACGTCGTAGCCCTCGAAGCGCAGGAGCCGCACGAGGCTGTCGCCGATCATGGCGTTGCGCGCCCGGCCCACGTGGGGGCTGGCGTTGGGATTGATGCTGGTGTGCTCGACCAGGGCCTTGCGCCCCGCGCCGACGCCGCTCGAGCCGTAGCGGTCGCCTCCGGACCGGATGGCCTCCACGATGCGCCGCGCGAAGGCCCCGCGGTCCAGCCGGAAATTGAGGTAGGGTCCCGCGGCCGACACGGACTGGACCGCCGAACCGAAATCCACCTCTTCGGCCAGGCGTGCCGCCACCTGAGGCGGGGCCGCCTTGAGCTTGCGCGCCGCCAGGAAGGCCGGCAGGGCCACGTCGCCCAGCTCGAGCTTCGGCGCCGGTCCGAAGGGGAGGTCGGAGGCTTCCAGTTCCGGATGCCGCGCCCGGATGGGCCCGGCCAGGACGTCAAAGGGGTTCACGTCGGGGCTCCTGTCGCGTATTTCGCATCCCACATGCAAGCCCTGAGGTCTATCACAACCGCCGCCGGAATGTAAAGGCTGTGGGCAACGCCGCCGAAGCGACCTTCGAAAC
>CAYVOE010000346.1:0-5797 GCA_964452795.1 uncultured Nitrospiraceae bacterium | reverse complement strand
ACTTGAGGGGGCGGTTGCCGGCGCCGAGCACGGTGCGTCCGTGGCGGCCGTTGTCGAACAGGGCGTCGACGGCCTCCTGGAGCATGCGCTTCTCGTTGCGCAGGATGACCTCGGGCGCGCGCAGCTCGATGAGCCGCTTGAGCCGGTTGTTGCGGTTGATGACGCGGCGGTACAGGTCGTTGAGGTCGCTGGTGGCGTACCGGCCGCCCTCGAGGGGCACCAGGGGCCGCAGATCGGGCGGGATCACGGGGATCACGTCCAGGACCATCCAGGCCGGGTTGTTGCCGGACTTGCGCAGGGCTTCCACGACTTTGAGGCGCTTGATGGCCTTGGCGCGGGCCTGCATCGAGGTGGCCGTGGCGAGCTGCTGGTGCAGCTCGGCGCTCAGCGTCTCGATGTCGATCTCCTCGAGGAGCATCTTGATGGCCTCGGCGCCCATGCGCGCCACGAACCGGTCGCCCCACTGTTCGCGGGCGTCCTGGAATTCGTCCTCGGTGAGGGTCTGCATCTTTTCGAGGCTGGTGTCGCCGGGATCGACGACGATGTACTGCTCGAAATAGATGATCCGCTCGAGGACGCGGATCGACAGGTCCAGCAGGTTCCCGATGCAGCTCGGGGTGGTCTTGAAGAACCAGATGTGGGTGACGGGCACGGCGAGCTTGATGCAGCCCATGCGCTCGCGCCGCACCTTGGATTCGGTGATTTCCACACCGCAGCGGTCGCAGGTGATGCCGCGGTGCTTGACTTTCTTATACTTTCCGCAGCCGCACTCCCAATCCTTGACCGGACCGAAAATGCGCTCGCAGAACAAGCCGTCCTTTTCCGGCTTGAACGTGCGGTAGTTGATGGTCTCGGGCTTCTTCACCTCGCCCCGAGACCACCGCAGAATTTCCTCTGGAGACGCCAGACGGATCTGGATGGCATCGAAACGTTCGCCGGTCGTGGCTATATACTTGGCCAAGAGCTTAACCCTCCAGCGGTTCTTCGTCTTCGTCTATGTCAGCGCTGCCGTTGTCGGTCCGGAGCAGCTTGATGACGTCGAGACACAGGCTTTGCATTTCGCGCACCAGCACGTTGAACGATTCGGGCGTGCCGGGCTCGACTTCTCTATCGCCCTTGACGATGGCTTCATAGGCCTTGGTGCGGCCCTGGATATCGTCGGACTTGATGGTCAACAGTTCCTGGAGGGTATAAGCGGCCCCGTAGGCCTGGAGCGCCCACACCTCCATCTCGCCGAAGCGCTGGCCTCCGAACTGGGCCTTGCCGCCCAGCGGCTGCTGGGTCACCAGCGAGTAGGGCCCGATGGCCCGGGCGTGGATCTTGTCGTCGACCAGGTGGTTGAGTTTCATCATGTAGATCTGGCCCACGGTCACCTCCTGATCCAGCGGCTTGCCCGTGCGCCCGTCGCGCAGCTGGATCTTGCCGGACTCGGGCAGGCCCGCCTTCCGGAGGTGTTCCCGGATGGTCGCTTCCGAGGCCCCGTTGAACACGGGCGTGGCCACCTTCATGCCCAGGGCTTTCACGGCCCAGCCGAGGTGGGTCTCGAGGATCTGGCCCACGTTCATGCGCGAGGGCACGCCCAGCGGGTTCAACGCGATCTGAACCGGGGTGCCGTCCGGCAGGAAGGGCATGTCTTCCTCGGGCACGATCCGCGCCACCACGCCCTTGTTGCCGTGGCGGCCGGCCATCTTGTCCCCCACGGCGAGGCGCCGCTTGGTGGCGATGAAGACCTTCACCAGCTTGATGACGCCCGGGGGCAGTTCGTCGCCCTTGCGGAGCTGCTCGATCCGGCTGTCGCGGAAGGCCATCAGCTTGGCCTCTTCCATGGCGGCCATGTTGACCAGGCGCGTCACCCGCTGCTGCACTTCCTTGTCTTCCACGCGCAGCCGGGCCAGGACGCTGTAGTCGGCCTTCTCGAGGTGCGAGACCTTGACCTTCTTGCCCTTCTCGAGGACCAGCTCGTCGGTCTTGTGGTCCACCACGTCCTCGAGGATGCGGCGGCCCACCAGCTCGTCCTTCATCAGGCGCACGAAGGTCTCGCGAATGTCGTTGATGCGGTCCTGGTACTCGCGCTTGATGCGGTTGACCTCGGCGGTTACGGCGCTCTTGGCGCCGCCGTCGCCGGTCTTGTCGCGGCGGCTGTGGATCTTCACGTCCACCACCACGCCTTCCACGCCGGGCGGCACGGTGAGCGACGCGTCGCGCACGTCCTCGGCCTTTTCACCGAAGATGGCCCGCAGCAGCTTCTCCTCCGGCGTCAGCTCGGTCTCGCCCTTGGGGGTGACCTTGCCGACGAGGATGTCGCCGTGCTTCACCTTGGCGCCGATGCGCACGATGCCGTTTTCGTCGAGGTTGCGCAGGGCGTCTTCCGAGACGTTCGGAATGTCCCGCGTCACTTCCTCGGGTCCCAGCTTGGTGTCGCGGGCCTCGATGTCGAAGACCTGGATATGGATCGAGGTAAAGGTGTCCTCCTTCACCAGCTCTTCGCTGAGAAGGATGGCGTCCTCGAAGTTGTACCCTTCCCAGGGGAGGAAGGCCACCAGCACGTTCTTGCCCAGCGCCAGCTCGCCGTTGTCGGTGGCGGGGCCGTCGGCGATGATCTGACCCGCCTCGACCCGGTCGCCCCGGCTCACGATGGGGCGCTGGTTGATGCACGTGTTCTGGTTGGACCGGATGTATTTCTTCAGCCGGTAGACGTCCACTTCCGAGCGGAAGGGGTTTTCTTCCTTCTCGGAGGCTTTGTCGCTCTTGTAGCGGATGCGGATCATCTCGCCGTCGGCGTACTCGACCACTCCGGCCCGCTCGGCCCGCACCACGGTGCCGGCGTTCTTGGCGGTCACGTGCTCGAGGCCCGTGCCCACGTAGGGCGACTCGGCCCGGAGCAGGGGCACGGCCTGACGCTGCATGTTCGAGCCCATGAGGGCGCGGTTGGCGTCGTCGTGCTCGAGGAACGGGATCAGCGCCGCCGCCACCGACACCAACTGCTTGGGCGACACGTCCATGTAGTCCACCGCCGTCGGTTCGGCCTTGGGGAAGTCGCCCCGGTGGCGGCACAGGACCGCCGGTTCCACGAAACGACCCCTGTCGTCCAGGCCGGCGTTGGCCTGAGCGATGACGTAGTTGTCCTCGTCGTAGGCCGACAGCATCTCGATGTTGTTCGAGACCTTGCCGTTCTCCGCCTTGCGATAGGGTGTCTCCAGGAAGCCGTAGTCGTTGATGCGGGCGTAGGTCGACAGCGAGGCCATGAGACCGATGTTCGGCCCTTCCGGAGTCTCGATGGGACAGATGCGGCCGTAGTGGGTCGAGTGCACGTCGCGCACCTCGAACCCGGCTCGGTCGCGGCTCAGGCCGCCCGGTCCCAGGGCGCTGAGGCGCCGCTTGTGGGTCAGCTCGGCCAGCGGGTTGATCTGGTCCATGAAGTGGGAAAGCTGGCTGCGACCGAAGAAGTCCTTGATCACCGCGCTCACCGGCTTGGGATTCACCAGGGTCTGCGGCGTCAGCTGATCTTCTTCCTGGAAATTCATGCGTTCCCGGACGGTCCGCTCCATCCGGACCAGGCCGATGCGCACCTGGTTCGCCAGGAGCTCGCCCACGGCCCGGACACGGCGGTTGCCCAGGTGGTCGATGTCGTCGAGCACGCCTTCGCCGCCCCGCAGCTTCACCAGGTACTGGAGCGTCGCCACCACGTCTTCCTTGGTGAGGGTCTTGACGTCCTGGGGCGTCTGAAGGCCGAGCTTGCGGTTGATCTTGTAGCGCCCCACCGGCGCGAAGTCGTACCGGGCGGGGTCGAAAAACAGCTTCTGAAAGAAGGTGCGCGTCGTCGCTTCGGTGGCGGGGTCGCCGGGCCGAATGCGGGAGTAGATCTCGCGCAGGGCGTCTTCCGGGGTCTGGGTGGAATCATGGGCCAGGGTGCTGGCGATGGACGGGTCGTGCATCAGGTCCTCGGTGTTCAACACCGTGAACTCCTTGACGTTCGACGCCATCAGCCGGTTCACCGACACCTCGGTGAGTTCCTCGGCCGCGTCCGCCAGGATCTCGCCCGTCTCGGGGTCGATGACGTCCATACCCACGATGCGGCCGATGAGATCCTCGGGATTGTAGTTCTTGCCTTCGATCTTGACCTTGGTCCGGCCCGGCACCACGGTCTCCTGGCGGTAGAACAGCTTCAGGATTTCTTCGTTGTCTTCGTAGCCGAAGGCGCGCAGGAACGACGTGGCCAGGATCTTCGACCGCCGGTCGATGGTCAGCCACAGGATGTCGTTGACGTCGTACTCGAACTCGAGCCAGGCGCCCCGGTACGGGATGATCCGGGCCGTCAGCAGCGCCTTGCCGTTCTGGTGCAGCTTCGTCTCGAAGGACACGCCCGGCGACTTGTGCAGCTGGCTGACGATGACGCGTTCCGCGCCGTTGATAATGAAGGTGCCCGTGGGGGTCATCATGGGCAGCTCGCCCAGGAAGACCTCCTGCTCGACCATCATCCGCTCGCGCAGTTCCCCCGAACCCGCCTCTTCGTAGCGGGCCAGTCGCAGCAGGGCCTTCAGCGAGGCGGCATAGGTAAGGCCCCGCTCCTGGCACTCCTCGACGGTGTACTTCGGCGGCGCGAAAGAGTAATGTACGAACTCCAGACGGGTCATGCCGTCGGGAGACGCGATGGGAAACACGTCCAGGAACACTTCCTGGAGGCCTTTGGGGTCGCGCTCGTCGGGCGGCACGTCCCACTGCAGGAAGTCCGCGTAGGACTTGGTCTGGATCTCGATGAGATCCGGCAGTTCCATGGTGTCGGGAATTCGGCCCAGAGACGGACGCTCAAAATGCTTCACGGGAGCTACAGCCATTCAAATACCCTCTCAGATTCTCCCACCAAGGTTGGCGATGGATTGAGGTCCCGATTCGATGCCTTGCGGTGTTCAGGCCCGTCGCGCCCAGCCGTGCGTAACGAATGGAATCCCCGGCAGATACAGAGCGTTCTCCCGCTATCGAGCCGGGGTCGGGGTGTAAAGACAGAAATCTCCTCATCGGGGGCCACAAACGGAAAGATTACCACACCCGAGAAACGTTGTCAAGAGCATTTTTCATTCCAATGCCCCTTTTTCCCGTTTCGTACGACCCCCGATACTCCGGCCGGCAAGGCCGGAAACCTCTTTGCCGACCGGTAGAACAGCGAAAACAGCACGTGCCAACCACTCCGGATGGACTTTCAACGGCGATGGATTGCGGACACACCTACCCCGCGTGTGTACTTGAGGTAACGCCCCGGGAATCCCCGGGTATTCCTGTTTCTAGCGCTTTTGTCATTCGCACCAACCGCCCACCCGCATTTTCCCGAAGGGGAAAACAACCCGTAGCGCCTCGACCTGACCAACAACTCGATAGTTCCGCCCTCACCGTCGACCGTGAGGGAAATTCCCCGCAGGGGATACATACCTTAGCCCAGGGTCAGCGAGCGACAGCGAGCGCCACCCTGGGTACTCCGGCACCCACCCCCGTCTTTTCCCCGAAGGGGATACATACACAGCGATACAGGTAGACCGTAGGACGGGGCCGTTTCGGGAGCGACATCCGCCCCACCCGTCGTAGGACTACGGAGGACTGCGCCCAAAGGGCTCATGTGAGCCAACATCCCGTCATTGCGAGGAGCGGCCCTCCGTGGAAGTCCATACGGTAGGAGGGGTTACGTTGAGTCCGCCTATGCCGTCTGTGAGCGCCTACACAGAGCGACGCGGCAATCTTTACCTATGGGATGACCATGACTTCGCGGACAAGGATCACCGGCTCACGTGAGATTGCCGCGTCGCTT
>CAYVOE010000345.1:0-5827 GCA_964452795.1 uncultured Nitrospiraceae bacterium | reverse complement strand
GCCGAACAGGCCCAGGTAGGCGGTGTCCTCGATGAGGGCCTGCTCGCCCTTTCCAACGGTTTCGAGGAAGATGCGCTCGAGGGGCGGGACATCCCAGGTCTGCTGGTCGGCGTAGGAGGCCCAGCGTTCCTCGACGAGTGCCCGGAGGGCGGCCACGATGGCGGTGAGGATGGCGAGGTCGGCCCGGGGGCACTCCTGGATGTCGAGAACCCGCACCTCGATGGTGTCTCGTTCGAACCGGGCGATCGCGCCACGGGAATTGAGCCATTCGAAGTGAAGGATGCCTTCGGGGTCGAGCAGGGCGATGTCGGCGTAGATGCGCTCGAGGATGCGGGAGCGATAGTCGGCCGCCGTGAACACCGGCTCCGGGATCACGCGGCCCGTGATGGACGGCACGAGGGCGCAATTGAAGCGATACACGTCGAGCCGGTTGTCGAGGAGGCCGGTGGGTCGGCCCTCGACGACGGGGGAGCTGGCGGCGAGGGCGGGCATGATGGGCAGGAGCAGGCGGATGGCCGCGTGGAGCCGGCCGAACTCGTCGTCGCCGTGGAACGGCAGGTTGATGTGTACGCTCTGGAGGTTGGACCAGCCGTGCCCCTGGCATCCGAAGACGCGGTCGAAGGCCTCGAAGATCTCCCGGTTGCCGTGGGGCCAGAGGTGCGTCTCCCGCAGGGGATCCATCCAGGGATGCATGGCCGAGGGCATGAGGCGCCCGCCCAGGGGTTCGAGGAGGCGTCGGGCCTCGCCGATGCCTTCCTGGAACGTCGCCGCGAGGCCCTGCAAGGAGGCCGCGGGCCCGGGCGTCTTCATCTCGAGGACATGCAGAACCAGTTCGTTGGACCATCCCAGCCCGTTGACCAGGGCCTCGTTGGGATCTCCGTTCCCCGCCGCCTGCAGAACCCGGTCGGTCAGGGGCAGCACAGAAAGGGTCCGACGGTCGACGATCATGTATTCGAGCTCGACTCCGTAGCCTTCGAAAAGGTGCAGCGTTCTCCCGCTCACCGCTTCTGCCGAGCCTCCTTGCGCTGTTCGATGCGCGACAGAAAGACCTGCATCACCCGCACGTACAGGTCGTCCTTGAGCACTTCGTCTTCGATACCGGCATCGATGCTGGGGTTGTCGTTGATCTCGATCACGTAGGGCCGGCGGTCGATCTCCTTGAGATCGACGCCGTAGAGGCCGTCGCCGATGAGATGGGCCGCTTTGACGGCGGTCTGGACCACCTGTTTGGGCGCCGCCTCGACGGGGAGGGTCTCGACGCGGCCGTAGTCCCGGTCGCCGTTGGTATTGTTCTTCTGGATCTGCCAGTGACGGCGCGCCATGAAATACTTGCACACGTACAGGGGCTTGCGGTCGAGGATGCCCACGCGCCAGTCGAAGGCCGTGGGCAGAAACTCCTGGGCGATAATGAGTTCCGAAAGGTCCAGCAGCCGACCCACCTGCTCGCGCATCGACGGCTCGTCTTCCGCCTTGAACACCCCCTGGGAAAAGGAGCTGTCGGGCTGCTTCAAGACACAGGGGAGCCCGATCTTCGCCGGGATCTCGTCCACGTTGTCCTTGTGAACGATGAGGGTGCGGGGCTTGGGCACCGAATGGCGCGTCAGCAGTTCCGCGAGATACACCTTGTTGGTGCATTTCTCGATGGATTCGGGGTCGTCGATGACCACCAGACCTTCCGCCGCCGCCCGCCGCGCGAATCGATAGGTGTGATTGTTGACATACGTGGTGTCGCGGATGAACAGGGCGTCGAACTGGGGAATCAGCTCGTAATCGTCTTTCTCGATGATCTCGGCGCCTATGCCGATGCTCCGGGCCGCCTTGATGAACTTGTTCAGGGCTTTCTCGTCCGACGGGGGCTGGTCGTCCCGGGGGTTGTAGAGGATGGCCAGGTCGTACCGCGGCACGAAGCGCTTGGGCACGTTGAGGCCCTTCTTGGCGAAGTAGTCGCCGATGGCCTGGATCACGAAGGGATAGTGGTACTCGGGCACCTCGTTGGCCGAGATGGGCCGGATATTCTGGATCTGCCACTTTTCGTTGCGGGTGAACTCGGCCCGCAGGAACGGGGCCGGGAACAGCTTGAACAGGTGGGCGCTGAGTCGGTCGTAGCGCTTGGCGAGGTTCCGGCCGAAGTAGATGCTCAGGGTGAACTTGTCCGACTGGATGGGCCGGAGGCTGGTCTGGATGAGATCCTCGAGCTCCTCGGAGGCCAGCCGCACCACGGTGGCCGTCTTCATCTCCTGTATGGTCGAGATGCTCGGGAGCGGCTTGTGGCCCCGGGCCATGGCCAGGAGCGACACGTAGTACCCCACGCTCTGGTACCGGTAGGAGCGGCAGAGGTTGAATACGCGGGCTCCGCGCAGGTTCGAGTATTTTTCGTCGGTGAGGTAGGTCTTGGCGTTGACGACTTCGCAATTGGGGATTTTCAGGGGCCAGTGGTGCGTGTTGCTGACAACGATCAGGCTAATCATGGTGCCGACCTTTACGCGGTTGCGCAGGCTCGATGATCAGGAGATTGGCATCGTAGGTGACGATGCCCAGCAGAATGGCGCAGATCACGCGGTCGATCCGCGCTTTGTACAGATTCTGATGGGCGATGGGATTCGGATAGAGGGGATCGGCGACGAGGACCTGGCGCGTCTCGACTTCGTACCCGCACAGGACCACGAAATGCCCCGCGGGCACGCCGCGGATGTCGTCGCTCACGCAGTTGGGCCCGTATTCGCGGGCGCTCCGGTGTAGATAGGTCGAGCTGAGCCCGGTGAGGATGGGGATCTTTCGCTTGAGGTACTTCTGGATCAGGGCGGGGTTCAGGTCTTCGAAACGCAGGCGTCCGCCCAGGTCGAGGAACTGAAGGTATCCTTCCGTGGCGGCCCGCAGCTTCTTCGACGGCTTCACCCGGAGCTGGGCGTTGAGCCGTTCGCGAATGTCGGGCGGATCGGGCCCGAACCACGTGGGGTCGAACACCTGGAGGTTGTACGTGTAGAGCGTGGCCCGGTACCCCCGCTCGAGGGCGTGGCAGGCCAGAAAGACGTCGAGGGTGCCCCCGCCTTCCAGACACGGCGCCTCCGCGACTACCCGGTCGAGGTCCAGAACGTCCCCGTAATACTGGTAGACCGCGTGCAGGCACGTGGGACCGCAGGTGGTTTCGTCCGGCTGCGGCAGGATATCGAACTCGAGTCGCGTGTCCATAATGGTAGTAAACGCAGCCGATTGTACTCTTTCGTCCCGAACCCGGCAATACTATTTTTCAACTCCGGACCCAAGTGAACTATCGACTCCTACCGGCGGACGACTTGAGATTCCTGCGCGTATCCGTACTCGAATGCCTGCGTTCCCCCCTGCGACCGCCAAGGGGGCGGCGGGCGGCAGGAATTGCCGGGTCGGGGCAGCCTTTTCCCACGGGAAAATCGGGCGGGCGGCGCAAGTCCTTGTCCTTCAGCTTCACGGGCCGCCGCCGATATTCGGTATGACGCTTGCTCCCTGTGCTGCGGACCCGCCCGCCCGAACCCTTGTGCCGGGCCGGACGGGCGGATGGGAACGGAAGGAGCCGGTAGGTGGGAACGCTATTCAGCACGCTCGACATCGCCCGGTCGGGGCTCCAGGTAGCCCAGGCCCAGATCGATGTGGCGGCGCACAACATATCGAACGTCAATACCAAGGGATATTCCCGCCAGCGGGCGGAGATCAGCGCCCGCTCCCCCGTCCTGTTCCCCCACGGCCAAATCGGACGAGGGGTTCAGGTCGACACCGTGCGGCGGATGCGCGACGCCTTTCTCGACAACGTCTACCGGATGCAGGCGCCCAACCTCAGCAGCGCCAACACGTTGGCCGAGTACTACGCCCGCATGGAGGACCTGTTCCTGGAGCCCGGCGAGCACGGCTTCGGAACGCGCCTCAACGCCTTCTTCGACGTGCTCAACGACTTCGCCAACCGCGTGGAGTCGATCCCGGCCCGGGAATCGGTGGTGGCCGAGGCGAAATCCCTCGCCTACAGCCTTTCGGGCCTGGCGGAACGGCTCCACCTCCTAAGGAGCAACGCCAACGAGCACGTGCGGGATCTGGTACCCGAGATCAACTCGATTGCCTCGAACATCGCCGAGTTGAACGACACCATCCGCAAGGCCGAGGCCGGCGGACAACCCGCCAACGATCTGCGGGACGAACGGGACCGGCTCCTCGACAGCCTCGCCGACATCGTCAACATCTCGATTAAAGAACGGCTGGACGGGCAGGTGGACGTCCTGGTGGGCGACGACGTGCTGGTGGACGGCATCCACGCGCGGACCCTCGAGGCGGTGCGGAATCCCGCCCTCGATGCGGAACGAAACGACCTGGTCGACGTGCGGTTTCAGGACAACGGGACCCTGCTCGACGTCGAAAACGGCGAGATGTACGCCGCCATGAAGATGCGGGACACGGCCAGTCCCGACCTCGACGCGCGGATCGACACCCTGGCCTCGGCCCTGATCCAGGAGGTCAACCGTATCCAGAGCCAGGGCATGGGTCTCCAGCGGTACACGAGCGCGATCACGTCGACAAATCCCGTAACCGACTCCTCGATCCCGTTGTCGAGCGCGGGGCTGCCCTTTTCGTTCACGCCCGGCTCGTTCGACGTGGTGGTGTACGACGCCGCCGGCAATTCCACCACCGCCACCATCAACGTGACCGCCGCCACCACCCTCGACAGCCTGGCGGCCGACCTGGCGGCGGTGGGCAACTTCACGGCTTCCGTGGTGGGGGGAAATCGCCTCCAGTTGGGTGCAGACACCGGCTTTTCCTTCCGTTTCGCCAACGACTCGGCGGGGATTCTGCCGGCCCTGGGTGTCGCCGGCCTCTTTACCGGCCACGACGCCCGCACCATCGACGTCAACGCGGACATCGCGGCCCGGCCCGCCCTCCTATCTTCCGGATATACCCTCGACCCCGCCGACACGGGCGACAACCGTGCCGCCCTGGCCCTGGCGGGGGTCCGCAACGGCCTCTATCTGGACGGCGGCTCGGCGTCGATCAACGACTACTACGAATCCACCATCGCCCGCATCGGCATCGACGCCCGCGCCAACCTTCAGATCCAGAAGGTCGAAGAGGCCTTTGTCCAGGACTTTCATGCCCGGCGCCAGGAGGTTGCGGGCGTGTCGCTGGATGAAGAGGTGACGTTTCTGATCCAGTACCAGCGAGCCTTCGAGGCCTCCGCCCGGGTGCTCACGGTGGTGGACCGCATGCTCGAGACCCTCATCGTGGCCACCGGCGGATAGTCGCGGCGCCCGCGCTAACCGAGGATCTCGAAGGAATCGGACGCATCTTCCGCGGGCAGCCAGGTCTCCTCGACTTGGGTCACGCGGGCGAAGGTCGGACCGCGATCGCACCAGTCGCGCATGGCGCGCACGGCCTCCGGAGGCCCCTGGAACTCCGCCTCGACGCGGCCGTCGGGCCGGTTGCGCACCCATCCCGCGAGGCCCAGCTCGGTCGCTTTGTGATAGGTGGCGTAGCGGAACCCCACGCCCTGGACGCGTCCGCCCACGACGACGCGCAAGCGCGGGCTCCGCGCGCCTTCACCCGTTGTGTCCTTCGAATTCATGTTCAAGAAGACTTCCTGCCGTTTCCACGGTTTTCGGCCTGGACCCTCTCTGGCAAGGCGAGTCGACACTGCGGACTTTCAAGAGATCGTCTCGGATTGGAGACGAGAAAGCCCTCGGGGCGCATCCGATACCCGCCTGTCCTCACCCGAACACCCTCCGCAGAGCATTATAGGCCAACCTTCGCCGCGAGACCTTGAACCCGCCGGAGGGTCTGGCGTACCGTGTTGCCCGGCCCCCCGCCCGGGGGC
>CAYVOE010000344.1:2110-5845 GCA_964452795.1 uncultured Nitrospiraceae bacterium | reverse complement strand
CTGCAGGTCCACGTGCCCGAGACGCTCCCCAAGATCAAATGCCGCAGCGAACAGTTGCAGCAGGTCCTGATGAACCTCATCATCAATTCGCTCCACGCCCTCGACGAGAAATATCCCCAGGGCGATCCCGACAAGATCCTCGCCATCTCCGCCGGACCCATCGAGATCGACGGCCGGCCGTTCCTGCGCCTCACGGTGGAAGACCACGGCTGCGGGATCAAGCCCTCTCACCTGGAGCGGCTCTTCGACCCCTTCTTCACCACCAAGGGGCGCGACAAAGGCACCGGCCTTGGACTCTCCGTATCCGACGGCATCATCCGCGAGCACGGCGGCCAAATCTCCGTCGAGAGTGAGGAAGGCCGGTACGCCCGGTTTTTCGTGGACCTGCCCCTCGACAGCCCCTGGTCCGTCGCCGGTCCCGAGGAAGGGAGCCTTTGACCTTGGCCCGCATCCTCGTGGTGGAAGACGAAGCGGTCCTGCGGTTGACCTTCGGCCAGTTCCTGGAAGATGAGGGACACGACGTCCGGGCCGCCGAAGACTACACCGAGGCCCTCCGCCACCTCGACGAGGGCCCCTTCGACGTCGTCGTCACCGACATCATCCTTGCCGGCAAGACGGGCGTCGATCTCCTGCGCACCATCCGCGAACGCGGCCTCGACAGCATCGTCATCATGATCACGGGCGAGCCCAACGTCGAAACCGCCGCCGAAGCCGTGCGCCTGGGCGCCTTCGACTATCTGTCCAAGCCCGTCACGCGCGACAGCCTGCTCAAGGTGGTCCGCGTGGCCCTCGAGCACAAGCGCATCTCCGACGAGCGCGACCACTACGCGCGCCAGATGGACGTCTACCGCCGCGAGCTCGAGGTCATCTTCAACAGCGTCAACGAAGGCATTGTCACCGTCGACGCCGACATGAAGATCCGCCAGGTCAACAGCCCCGCCGGCGCCATCCTCGGGCTCGACCCGGCCGATCTCGCCGATCGGTCCTTCGCCGACCTGTTGCCCGGCAAGCTCGAGCCCGCCCGCGAGGCCCTGCGCGAAACCCTCAAGACCCAGAAGCCCGTAGTCGACCGGCGCATGGAGACGAACCTGCCCAGCGCGGGCGAAAGGGTCGTCATGCTCAGCACCGCCCCCCTCGTCGGCGGAGACCGCATGTTCGAGGGCGCCGTCCTCACCCTGCGCGACATCACCCGGCTGGTTCGACTCGAGGAGCAGGTCGAGGGCATCACCCAGTACCGCGACATGATCGGCAAGAGTGCCCGGATGCAGCAGGTCTTCCGCCTCATCAAGGACCTCGCCGAGACCGATTCGACCGTGTTGATCGTGGGGGAGAGCGGCACCGGCAAGGAGCTCGTCGCCGCCGCGCTCCACCACTCGAGCTCCCGGCGCAACGGGCCCTTCCTGCGCGTCAACTGCGCCGCCCTGTCCGAGAACATCCTCGAGTCCGAGCTCTTCGGCCACGTCAAGGGCGCCTTCACCGGGGCGGTGAAAGATCGGGTCGGCCGGTTCGAGGCCGCCAACGGCGGGACCATCCTTCTCGACGAGATCGGCGACGTGTCGCCCCGGCTCCAGCTCCGCCTGCTCCGCGTGCTCCAGGAACGGGAATTCGAACGCGTCGGCGATTCCCGCCCCATCCGGACGGACGTGCGCGTCATTGCGTCCACCAACCGCGATCTCGAGAAACTCATCCAGCAGGGCGTCTTCCGCCAGGACCTCTATTACCGGCTCAACGTGGTCCGCATCGAGCTGCCCTCCCTGCGCGAGCGCCGCGAGGACATCCCCCTCCTCGTGGACCACTTCATGCGCCAGTTCAACCGCGAGTTCAAGCGGGCCATCACCGGCCTGTCGCCCGAGGCCATGCAGATCCTCATGAACTACCCCTGGCCCGGCAACGTGCGCGAACTCGAGAATTGCATCGAACGGGCCTTCATCGTCTGCCACGATTCCGTCATCCTGCCCGAGCACCTTCCGCCCGAGTTCCAGACCAACGCCGCAGCCCGCGCCCTCGACCGGGTTTCCGCTCCTTCCGGCCCCGGCAGCGACGGGTTCGAACGGGACCGCATCCTGGCCGTGCTCCAACAGACGGACTGGAACGTCGCGAAATCGGCGCGCATCCTCGGCATCGCCCGAAATACCCTCTATCAGAAGATGAAATCTCTTAACATCGAGCGTCCGGACGCCCACTGACCGGGGCCTGCGAGGAAGCCGAATTCGGCTGCTCGAACCTCCTCCCGTCGCTGCGCAAAGGTGTCCGGAATTTTTGCGCTTGGGACGGCCATGCTGTACAATACTGTGTTGGAGAGCGGCTTGGGCATTGGCGAGGTTCTATCGAGTCGCCGGCTTGACTCGTCGTGCCGCCCGAAGCGTCTTTTCGGGCCCGCCAACCACCACGGGCATATGGGGATATGTCCGATTCAGGGGGGATCCGGACCGCAGGCCGGCGCCAGGATCGCGCTACGAATGTCGTTCATCGAAGGAGTCATAGAGCGGGCCAGGGAGTCCCTGCAGAACATCGTGCTCCCGGAAGCCGAAGAGGATCGCACCCTCCACGCCGCGGACATCATCGAATCCCGCGGCTTTGCCCGGGTTACGTTGGTGGGCAGCGAGACGGCCATCCGGGACCGGCTGCGGGAGCTGGGAATCTCGCGGGAATTTCGCATTATTGACCCCGACAAGGCCGAGTGGACCCCCGATTTCATCGATACGTTCTACGAAATGCGAAAGGCCAGAGGGATCACCCGCGACGATGCCGTGGAACAGATGCGCACGCCCATCCCTCACGGCGTTATGATGCTCCACAAGGGCCTCGGCGACGGGCTCGTGGCGGGCGCCGTCCATTCCACGGGCGACACCCTTCGCCCCGCCCTCCAGATCCTTCGGACCGCCCCCGGCCACTCGCTGGTGTCGGCCTTCTTCTTCATGGTGTTCCCCGACGTCACCTATCTCTTTGCCGACAGCGGCCTTGTGGAGAACCCCGACGCGAGTCAACTGGCCGATATCGCCGTGACGTCGGCGGAGACGGCCCTTGCTTTCGGCCTCGATCCCTCCGTGGCCATGTTAAGCTATTCGACGAAGGGGTCGGCCAGGAGCCCCCTCACCGAGAAGGTGGTGGAGGCGACCCGGCTGGCCCAGGAGCGGGCCCGAGAGCGGTTCGGCGCCGATTCCCCCGTGAAGATCGACGGGGAGCTTCAGCTCGACGCCGCCATCGTCGAAAGTGTGGCGCGACAGAAGGCCCCGGGCAGCCCCCTGGCGGGCCGGGCCCGGGTGCTGATCTTTCCCGACCTGGACGCGGGCAACATCGGCTACAAGCTGGCCCAGCGCATGGGCGGCGCCGAGGCCTACGGCCCCATTCTCCAGGGGCTGCGCCTGCCGGTGAACGACCTGTCCCGCGGATGCACGGCGGAAGACATCGCCGGTGTGGCGGCCGTGACGGCCGTCCAGAGCCAGATGCTGAAAAAGAAATGAATCGGCGCCGCCGGTGCGGCCCGTTGGGGAGTGCAACGCCATGAAGATACTCGTCCTGAACTCAGGCTCCTCGTCGATCAAGTACAAGGTCTTCGACTGCGACAATAACTACAAGGTCCTCGTCAAGGGTCAGGTCGAGCGCATCGGCTTGCCCAACCCCGTGCTCAAGTGCACCTGCGACCACGCCCGGGCCAACTGCCACGAGATCATCCTGGGCCGCCGAAGCAAGATCGAAGTGCCCGACCACGTGGCGGCCATGTCGCTGATCTGC
>CAYVOE010000344.1:0-2100 GCA_964452795.1 uncultured Nitrospiraceae bacterium | reverse complement strand
AGCGTTGCCCCATCGTGCAGGACCTCTCCGAGATCGCCGGCATCGGGCACCGCGTCGTCCACGGGGGCGAGTATTTCTCCGAGTCCGTGGTCATCGACGCCCAGGTCCTCGACCGCATCCGCCAGTGCGCGCGGCTGGCCCCGCTCCACAACCCGCCCGCCATCCGCGGCATCGAGGCCGTCACCCAGGCCTTTCCCGACGCCCATCAGGTCGCCGTCTTCGACACCGCTTTCCACTCGTCCATTCCCAAGAAGGCCTATCTTTACGGCATTCCCAAGGAGCTCTATACGAAGCACGGCATCCGGAAGTACGGGTTCCACGGCATTTCGCACCAGTACATTTCCCATCGGGCCGCCGAGCTCCTCGAAAAGAACATCGCCGACACCCGGATCATCACCTGCCACCTGGGCAACGGCAGCAGCATCACGGCCGTCAACGCCGGGAAGTCCGTGGACACCAGCATGGGGCTCACGCCCCTGGGCGGCGTCATGATGGGCACCCGTTCCGGCGACCTCGACCCCTACATCCCCCTGTTCATGATCAAGGAGCTCGGCATGACCGCCGAGGAAGTCGAGCGGAAGCTCAACAAGGAGTCGGGACTCGAGGGCATCTGCAACTTCGCCGACGTGCGCGACATCGAGCGCCGGGCCGCCGAGGGCGACCCCGACGCCGAGCTGGCCCTCGACATGTTCGCCTACCGCGTGGCCCGCTACATCGGCGGATACGCCATGGTCATGGGCGGCGTCGACGCCATTGCCTTTACCGGCGGCATCGGCGAGAAGGACGCCGAGATGCGGTTGCGCATCCTCCGCGACGCCGGCCACCTCGGCGTGGAGATCGACCCCGAACTCAACGCCCGGGCCGAGCGCATCATCTCGACTTCCCGGTCCCGCGTGGCCGTCATGGTCATCCCCACCGACGAAGAGCTCGTCATCGCCCGCGACACCGCGCGCCTGATACGGCCCCTTGTCCCCGACGAGCCCGCGCCGGTCATGGCCAAGTGAACCCGGGGGAAGTTCCCGACGTACCGCTCTCGGCGCTCCACGGTCGGCCGTCGATTCGCGAGACGGCCCCGCTCCCGCGGATCGCCGAGGGCCCGTAACCCGACTGCTCACCAAACACGAAGCACGAGTCGATAGTCGCTACCTATATGGCCATATCCAAAGACGCAGACCCCATCGAACTTTTCAAGCAGTGGTACGGCGAAGCCCAGAAGTTGCCCCTCGAAGAGCCGACCTCCATGACCCTGGCCACGGCCGACGCCCAGGGCCGTCCCTCGGTTCGCGTGGTGCTCCTCAAGGCCGTTGACCACCGCGGATTCGTCTTCTACACCAACCTCACCAGCCGCAAGGCCCACGACCTCGAGGCCAACCCCTACGCGGCCCTGTGCTTCCACTGGATGCCCGTTGGCCGGCAGGTCCGCGTCAGCGGGCCCGTCGAGAAGGTCAGCGACGCCGAGGCCGACGAATATTTCGCCAGCCGACCCCGGCAGAGCCAGATTGCCGCCTGGGCCTCCAAACAGTCCCTCCCCATGGAAGGCCGGTTCGAGCTCGAGAAACGGGTCGCCAAGTACGCCGCCCGGTTCGCCATCGGCGGCCTCCCTCGGCCTCCTTTCTGGTCCGGATACCGGGTCATCCCCGAGTCCATCGAGTTCTGGAACGTCCGGCCCTACCGGCTCCACGACCGCGTCCTCTTCACCCGCACCGACAACGGTTGGCGTGCCCAGGAGCTCTATCCCTGAGCGAGCGCCGGGCAGGCGAGCGAAGTTGTCTTGGATTGTCCAAGGCGATCGAGGTGTCCGCGGCCCAATAATCCGCAAGATATGGGGTTGTATCTCCTGAACGCCCCAGCGGATACGGCTTTGATAAGCCCTTGCCTGACTCGGGACTGGGGAGCCGTCCGTCGTCTTTCTTTGATTGTCCAGACCTGCTCAAACCGGGGTCTGTGAACAGTAGTGTCCTGAGCACTCGTGTCCTTGTGCACGCATTCGGGAGCGCCGTCTCGCCGAGGACAGATATTTCCGCAAACTGTAAGTCTTTACTTGTCAATATCTTGCGTCGATTGACACAAGTGTTACGCCAATTGGCACGGGTCCTGCAT